>CALRYR010000021.1:0-17505 GCA_943372425.1 Variovorax sp. YR752
GCTGGACATCATGATGCCGCGCCTGTCCGGCATCGAGGCGCTGCGCCGGATCCGCACCACGAGCAATGTGCCGGTGCTCATGCTCACGGCGCGCGGCGACAACGTCGACAAGATCGTCGGCCTGAACATGGGTGCGGACGACTACGTCCCGAAGCCCTGCACCCCCGGCGAACTGGTCGCGCGCATCCATGCGATCCTGCGGCGCACCGAGGGCCGCAGCGAGCCGGAAGGCCCGGCCGCGGCGCAGGCACTGAAAGCCGGCGCACTCACGCTCCACACGGGCACCCGCCAGGCCATCTGGCACGGCGCGCCGCTGGAGCTCACGGGCACCGAGTTCAACCTGCTGGAGGTGCTGGTGCGCCATGCGGGGCAGTTGACCAGCAAGCAGGAGATATCGCAGGCGGCCTTCGGCCGGCCGCTGACGCGCTTCGACCGCCGCATCGACGTGCACATCAGCAGCATCCGCCAGAAGATGGGCACGCGCGATGACGGACGCTCGTGGATCCAGAGCGTGCGTGGCCTCGGCTACCAGCTGCTCAAAGACTGATCGACGATGGCGCGACCCACGCGACTCTTTCGCAAGCTGCTGCTCGTGCTGTCGAGCTGCATGATCTCGAGCATCGCGTTCACGACGCTCTACTTTTCGCTCATGGGGGTCGTGCCGCCACCCAACGATCCGCTGCTCAAGGTGAGCGGGCTTCCCGTCGCCCCGCTCGTGATCGCCGTGCTGGCCAGCCTGGTCTTCGGCAGCTTCCTGGCCTGGTATCTCTCGCGGCCCCTCGAGCACCTGCGCTGGGGGCTGCAGCGAATGGCGGAAGGCCAGCTGGGCACGCGCGTCGAACCGCTGATGAAGGGGCGCCGCGACGAGATCGCCGACCTGGCACACGACATCGACGGCATGGCCGCGCAGCTGCAGGCGCTGATCGCCGCGCGCGACCGCCTGCTGCACGACATCTCCCACGAACTGCGCTCACCGCTGTCGCGCATCCAGGCCGCGATCGGGCTGCACAAGCAAGGTTCGTCGCAGGTGGACGTGATGGTCGAACGCGTGGAACGCGAAACCCTGCGGCTGGACGCTTTGATCGATGAGATGCTCACGCTGCACCGGCTGACGGCCGCCGTGCCCGTCTCGCGCAGCACGGTCGACCTGATCGAACTGCTGCACGACATCGCCGCCGACGCGGACTTCGAGGGACGCGCGATGAACCGTTCGGTGCGCATCGAGGCGCCCGAGCGATTCATCGCCGACGTCGATGGCGAACTGCTCTTCCGCGCCTTCGAGAACGTGATCCGCAATGCCGTGAAGCACACGGCCGAAGGCAGCACGGTGCATGTGCGTGCGCACGTGCGCCCTGGCGATGAACAGCTCGAAGTGGTGGTCACCGACCACGGGCCAGGTGTGCCACCCGACATGCTCGAAGCGATCTTCGAGCCCTTCGTGCGGATCGACCAGCGCGAGGCCAGCCGCGGCGTCGGACTGGGCCTGGCGATTGCCAGGAGCGCCGTGCTGGCCCACGGCGGCACGATCGAGGCGTCGCTCGCCGACAACGGCGGCCTGCGGATCAGGATCGCGCTGCCGCGTTGAACACCGTCTGCGTGGGCGTCATTCCACGATGACTTGATCCGACAGATCTTTGGCCCCGACCGAGCGGGCCCGCAGGCCTCCCCGTGATTCGAGAATGGGCAATGCGGCCAGGGCGTTGACGATGTGGTGCAGTGTCGGGAGTTGCGCCCAGGTGCTGGGGAGAAAACGCACTTCCGACTTGCCGGTTTCGACCTGCAGGAAGCGGGTTTTGCCGCCGACGGGCGGGGTCAGGGTGATGTAGTCGGCATCGGCTTCGCGCGGACTGCCGGTGCGGGGAATGTACTTGTGATGGAAGATGCCGTCGCCCGGAACGCGTGGTGCCGACGTGAGTGGCGCCTCCGTCAACTCGGACAGTTCGAGCGTCATGAACGGATGTCCGAACCATTGAGCACCGTAGATGTGGCAGCCGGCTTGCACGTGGGGCTCGGGGATCTCCGCATACAACTTGTTGTAGCCCAGTTCCTCACGGCCGCTGATGATGGCATCGGGCATGTTCTCCCAGATCACGGCGAGGAATTGGCCGCTGTAGGTCTGCTTTTTCCCAAGATAGCGCACAGGGAGCTTGACGCCCAATGTGTTGTAGCCACGCCCGGCCAGCCAGGCGAGTGCCGTCCAGTACTGGATCTCGACCGTGACGATCGGCTCACCGTCCAGTTCGAATCCGGGTGGAAGCAGGCGCTGCAGTGCCTGCGCGTCCGTCAAAAAGCTCGTGGCGATCAGGGCGCGCAACGGCTGCTCCGTCCAGTCGAACGGACACCCGTCAGGCCCCTGGCGCGGCCCCGGTGTCGGGCCGAAATGCGCCGGCATGCGAAAGAGCGGTTGTGCAAGTGGTGGAAGGCTCATGAGGTGCTCACTTCTTGAAATGCCGGGGATCGGCCAGCGTGAATCCACCGTCGACCACGAGGGTCTGCCCCGTCACCATCGACGCGCCCACACCCAGGAAGACGATGACCTCGGCCACGTCTTCCGGCGAGCAGACTTTCTTGAGCAAGGCGCAGTCGGCGGTATCGGCCATCCGCGACGCCAGGGCCTTGAGTTCCCACGCGCTGGTGACGAAGCCCGGTGCCACGCCGTTGACGCGAACCTTCGGCGCCAACGCCCGTGCCAGGTTCTTGGTCAAGCTGATGACGCCCGCCTTCGACGCGCCGTAGGCCATGCTGCTGCCCGTCGTATCCAGACCGGCGATGGAGGCGGTGTTGACCATCGCACCACCGGCCGCCTGCAGCGCCGCACCGGCTGCCTTGGCACAGCGGAACAGACCCAACAGATTGGTCTGCAACACGCGCTCCCAGACATCCTCCGTGACCCCATCGAGCTGCGGCGCAGGCACGACGCGGCTGACACCGGGCGTGCCGGCGTTGTTCACCAGCAATGACAGGCCACCGAGTTCCTGGATCGCGCGCGCCACCATGTCTTCAGCCTCGCCCGCACGCGACACATCGCCCGGTGCGGAGACGACGTCCCATCCATCGGCGCGCAGGCGCGCCACCTCCACAGGGCCCCGCGCGTCGTCCGGCAAGTGGTTGAGTGCGACACGCGCACCCGCCGCCGCAAGGCGGTTCACGACCGCCAGGCCGATGCCCGACGCGGCACCGGTGACCAGGGCCGTGCGGCCCTGCAACTCATAATGAATCATGGAGACGATATGGAATGTGAGATGCGGTCATTGTGGGCAGATCGACGCTCACCGTCGGCGTCGTTCTGATTCCCGTCCGGAATCAACGCCCCGGCCGCCTGGAGACTGAAGGCATGCGGCTCGACGATTTGCGCATCTTCGCTGCCGTGGCGCGGCACGGCTCACTGCACGGTGCGGCGCGGTCCCAGGGCATGACGCAGTCGGCGATCACAAAGGCCATCCAACGCCTGGAAGCCCTGTTCGACCTGCGCCTGCTCAACCGCTCCCGGCGCGGCATCGAACTGACCGCCTCGGGCGTCGCGCTACTGGAACGCGTGAAGCATGTCGAGTTGGGCGTGATGGACCTGCACGCGGAGATGGATGCGGTCCGGT
Source organism: Variovorax sp. YR752 (assembly GCA_943372425.1). Taxonomy (GTDB): domain Bacteria; phylum Pseudomonadota; class Gammaproteobacteria; order Burkholderiales; family Burkholderiaceae_C; genus Variovorax. Next base: position 3,594 of record CALRYR010000021.1, read on the forward strand.
CCGCCGAACGCGGCGCCGTGCGGATCGGCACGATCCCGGCGTTGCTCGAGCCCAGGCTGATACCGCTGCTGGGGCACATGCGGCGCAAGCGGCCGAACGTCCACTTCCAGGTCGAAGTGCAGACCTCGGCGCGACTGTTGGCCTTGGTCCAGGGCGGCCACCTCGACTTCGCATTGGCGCTCATGCCACGCCAGACGCCCGACGACCTGCAGGCCGAATTCCTGGACAGGCTGCAATATCACGTGGTGGGGCGACTGGGGCACCCCCTGGCGCAGAAGCCGCTCGACCTCCAGGCGCTGGCCCAGGCCGACTGGTTGCTGCCGCCGCGCGAGGTCGGCATGCGCGCGGCCATCGACCAATGCTTCATCGATGCCGGCGTTCCGCCGCCGCGGGCCGCCGTTCAGGCCGACACCTCTTCCGCATGGTTCGCCGAGTTGCTCCGGCAGAGCGATATGGTCGCCGTGTTCACCGATCTGATGATGTCGTCGCGCCTCGGGCAAGGTTTGCAGGTCCTGCCCTTCTCCAACCTGCCGTTGTTCAGTGAACTGCGCCTCTTCCATCGACGCAACGCGTACTTCTCGCCCGCCATGGACGAAGTCAGGACCACGCTGAAGGAACTGGTCGACGGGGTTTGAGGCCGCGCCTGATTCCTTGAAAGAATCAATGTTCTGCGCCGGGGCGCGCCTGCGCTTCCCACAATGCCAGGGGGCGAGACGCTCGCTGAAAAACAACCCGGAGACAGACATGCTCAATCGATACCTGGCGCCAGTCTTGCTGGCCGCCGTTGCCGCATTCACGCTCACGGCCCCCGTCCGGGCCCAGGAATACCCCGACAAGCCTATCCAGCTGGTCGTGCCTTTTGCGGCCGGCAGCGTGACCGACGTGATCGCGCGCGCCTACGGCGTCGAAGTCGCCAAGGCATTGGGCCAGCCCGTGGTGGTCGAGAACCGCGTCGGCGCGAACGGCATGGTGGCTGCGCAAGGGGTGGCACGCGCGAAGGCTGATGGCTACACCTTGCTGTTCGGCACCAACAGCACGAACGCCGCCAACATCAGCCTCTACAAGAAGCTGCCGTACGACCAGGAAAACGACTTCGCACCGGTCGCCTACCTCGGTGGCCTGCCATCGATCGTGGTCGTCAACACGGCGCTGCCGTTCAAGACGCTGAACGACCTGGTGGCGTACGCAAAGGCCAACCCCTCCAAGCTCAACTACGGCGCCGCCAGCTCATCGCAACGCATCGCGAGCGAAATGCTCAGCACGGTGACCGGCATCAAGATGACCTACGTCCCCTACAAGAGCGGGCAGGCCGCCGTGGTGGAAACCATCAGCGGCCAGATCGATGTCTTCACGGGGGATGTCGGCATCACGGTGCCACACGTCAAGTCGGGCAAGCTGCGCGCACTCGCGGTCACCGGCAAGCAGCGCACGGCCATGCTCCCCGACCTCCCCACCGTGGGCGAAGCATTGGGCCGGGACGGGTTCGAGATCGTCGCCTGGTTCGGCGCCTTCGCACCGAAGGGGACACCCGCACCGGTCATCGAGAAATTGAATGCCGCATTCAACTCGGCCGTCGCCACCGCCGACGCGCGCGCCAAGCTCGAGTTCGTGGGACTGCAACCCAACCCGCAGTCGCCGGCATGGGCCGCTCGATTCGTCAAGGACGAAACGGCGAAGTGGGCCAAGGCCGTGGCCGACGCGGGCATTCAGCCTGAATAGCGGCGTGGCCATCTTCGCGCCAGTCAGGCAGCAGCGGCCGATGCCGACGCTGCTGCGCGCCTGAGCACATCGGCGACCGCCAGCACGCGCCGGTCTTCGGTGTCGCTGCTGCGCGCCACGAGCGCGATCTGGCGCGACGGCGCGTGCGGGCCGAGTTCGATCAGACGCACGGCGTACGACGCCAGCATCGCGGCGCGCGGGCGCGGCACCACCGACACCCCCAGGCCCTCGGCGACCATCGCCATGATCGCGTCGGTCGACGTGATCTCGAAGCCCGGCTTCGGACTGGCACAGATGCGCCGCACATAGGCGGCTGCGATGCGGCCGCCGGTGAGCTTGGTGTCATAGCGAATCCACGGATGGCGTTCGAGCAGTTGCGCGGGCGTGCCATCCGGCGCGCCGCCCAGTGTCGCGGGTGGCGCCAGCAACACGAACGACTCGCGCATGAGGTCGTACCAGTGCAGGCGGGTCGATCCGCCCGACTGCGGGCGGACGGCCACGGCCGCATCGATGCGCCCGGCCTTGACCGCGTCCACCAGCGCCCCGGAAACGTCGAGGCTGGTGCGCACGGCCAACGCCGGGTGCTCGGCCTGCAACAAACGCAAGGCTCGCGGCAGCACGCTTTTCTCGACGCTGGCGATGACGCCGAGCCGAAGAATGCCGGCCGCCGACATCGCACGCGGCATGCGCAAACCATCGAGCAGCGCCAAAGATTGCGCCAGCGGCGCGGCCGACGCGAGTGCGAAGGGCGTCGGCAGCGCCGTGCGTGCAGAGCGGTCGAAAAGAAGCTGACCGAAATAGTCCTCGAGCTGCTTCATCTGCAGGCTCACCGCACTCGGCGTGAGGTTCAGCTGCTTCGCAGCGCCTGCAAAGCTGCCAGTGGCGAGCACGGCCTGGAAGCTGCGGAGCGTTTCGATCTTCATCGCCGAATCATAAGAAAAATTCACTTCATGGTTGATGAAACGTCGTTTTCCTTTTGCTCGAAGGGCATCGATATTGCATGGACGCTGCTTTCCAACTTCACCGAAGCTCCGAAAGGCTCCCCATGCGCCGCAGACAGTTCCACCGCTATCTTTCCCTGGCCGCTTCGGCCGTCATGCTGGCTGCCGGCGGCGCGCCCGCCCATGCCAACGACCCATGGCCCACCAAGCCGATCCGCATCGTGGTGCCCTTCGCGCCCGGCGGCAGCAACGACGTCATCGCACGCCGGCTGGCGATGCAGCTGACCACCTCGCTGGGCCAGTCGGTCGTCGTCGACAACCGCGCGGGCGGCGGTAGCACGGTCGGCTCGAACGTGGTGGCAACCGCACCGGCCGACGGCTACACGCTGCTTTTCGTCTCCGGTTCGCTCGCCACCACGGCGGCCGTGCAAAAGACGCCCTACGACCCGTTGACAGCCTTCGTGCCGATCTCGCGCGTGGCGAGTGCGCCCTTCGTCGTGCTCACGCGCGACGGCTTCCCGGCCAAGACCATGAGCGAGTTCATCGCCTATGCCAAGGCAAACCCCGGCAAGATCAACTACGGCAGCGCCGGGCTCGGCGACAGCACCCAGCTCGCCACCGAACTGCTCAGCAACGTGGCCGGCCTGAAGATGGAACCGGTCGGCTACAAGGGCATCTCGCCGGCCCAGATGGATCTCATCGCCGGCCGCCTGGATGTCGTGATCACCACCGTCGCCTCGATCCGCGGCACACCGGCCGAGAAGCTGCCGATGCTGGCCTTCACCAGCGAGAAGCGAAACGCCGACTACCCGCAGGTGCCGACCGTCAAGGAAGCGACCGGACTCGACTACGTGGTCGACGTCTGGTGGGGCACTTTCGGCCCCAAGGGCATGCCCACCACGATCCGGGACCGCCTGAACAAGGAGATCGGCATCGCCGTGGTCCAGCCGGAATTCGCGACCTTCCTCAAGTCCGCCGGCGCCATGGCCGACCCCTCGACGCCGGACGTGCTCCAGCGGCTGCTGGTGAACGACGTGCAGCGCTGGACCGACACCGCCAAGCGCGCCGGCATCGCCCCGCAATAAGGAAAGAAACATTGACCACGACAGTCCCGCCGCCCCTCTCCTCGCCCGTCGCTGCCGGCCCGCTCGCTGGCGTGCACGTGCTCGATCTCAGCGCCTACATCGCCGGCCCGTACGGTTGCACGCTGCTGGCCGATCAGGGTGCCGAGGTCATCAAGATCGAGCCGCCCGGCGGCGACAACCTTCGGCACTATCCGTCAACGCTCGCCGCCGAAGGACGCGCCTTCGTGGGCGTGAACCGCGGCAAGCTGGGCCTGTCGATCGACCTCAAGAAGCCCGCAGGCCGGGCGGTGCTCGAACGCCTGCTGGGCGAAGCGGACGTCCTGGTGCACAACTTCCGCCCGGGCGTGCCGGAGCGGCTGGGCATCGACTGGCCGACGCTGCAGAAGGCCCATCCGCGGCTCATCTGCTGCGCACTCACCGGCTACGGCGACCAGGGCCCCACGAGCAGCAAGGCCGGCTACGACCAGGTCCTGCAGACCCTGACCGGTATCTGCGCGATGCAGGGCACGGCCGATGAGCCGCAGATCGTCTACGGCTCGGTGGTCGACTACTACGCGGCATCGCTGCTGGCCGCGGGCATCGCGTCTGCGTTGTTCCAGCGCGAGCGCACCGGCACCGGGCAGTACGTCGCCGTCTCGCTGCTGCGCAGTGCGCTCGCGATGCAGTCCGCACGCATGGTGTGGGCCGAAGACGAACCGCGGGACATCAGCCGCGACATGCGCTCGGGCGGTATCACCGGGCTGCATCCGACCCGGCAGGGCAGCCTCTATCTCTCGGCCAACACACCGCACTTCTGGGCTGCGCTGTGCGAACTCACCGGGCTGCCGGAACTCGCGGCCGACCCGCGCTACGCCAGCGTGCGGCTGCGTGCGGAACATGCCGATGAGCTGATCCCGCGGCTGCGCGAAGCGCTGGCTGCGCGCACCGCGATCGAATGGGAAGCGCTCTTCGGCGAGCGTGTGCCGTGCGCGGCGGCACGCACCATCGAAGACATGTTCGACCATCCGCAGGTGCAGGCGGAGCACATGGTCGAGACCTTCACGCACCCGCTCCTGAGGAGCTACCGCGGGCTGACGCGGGCGATCCGTTTCGGCGGTGCCGAGCCGCCGGCGCCTCGCGCCGCGCCGGTGCTCGGGGAGCACGCCGAACAACTGCTTGGTCGCCATGGCTACAGCGCTGACGAGATCGCCGGTCTGCGCGCGGAAGGGGTGCTGGGATGAACAAGCCGTCCACGCCTGCCGCCGCCGATCATGCGACCGACATCGACGCCATGACGGCCGCGCTGGCCGGCACCGCCGAGCGCCTGCACGGCATCGTGTCGCGCACCGACCGCACGCGCATTGCGGCCGAGGTGCTGCGCCTGAACGACGCGGTGCGCGCCGCCGTCGAGCCGCACCTGCCCTGCAGCGACCCGCCCGGCGCCTACCTGCACGCGCTGCTGGCCCTGGCGGATTCGACCAACGGAGCGGCGGCATGAGCGCCGATGCCCTCCTCGATGCGCCACTGACCGAAGCCGCCGCCTCGGTGCGCGCCGGCGCGGTGACATCGGAACAACTCACGCGTGCCGCGCTGCAGCGCGCCGACGCACGGCACGCGAGCGTCAACGCCTTCGTGCGCGTGCGAGCCGACGAGGCGCTGGCCGAGGCCCGCGCGCTCGACCGCGACGCCGCGGCCGGCCGGTGGCGCGGACCGCTGCACGGCATTCCGCTGGCGCACAAGGACTGCTTCGAGCGCCCCGGCGACACCATCGCCCTCGGCTCGCGCGTGCCCGGCCCCGTGCCCGGCCAGCGGCGCGCCGAAACGCTCGAACGCCTGGCCGCGGCGGGCGCCGTCGACATCGGCGCACTCAACCTGAGCGAGATGGTGGCCGGCCCGACCGGCCAGAACCTGCATTTCGGTGACTGCCTGAACGCCTGGGATGCGGATCGCATTTCCGGTGGCTCGTCGAGCGGCTCGGGCTCCGCTGTCGCTGCCGGCATCGTGCATGGCTCGCTCGGCTCCGACGCCGGTGGCTCCATCCGCCTGCCGGCGTCCATGCAGGGCCTGTTCGGGCTCAAGCCGACCTACGGGCGCGTCTCGCGCAGCGGCTGCTTCCCGCGCGCCTTCTCGCTCGAATGCGTCGGCCCGCTCGCACGCACGGCCCCTGACTGCGCGCTGCTGTTGCAGGCGATCGCGGGCCACGACGGTGCCGACGCGACCAGCCTGCCCGCACCCGTTCCCGACTACCTGGCGGCGCTGTCCGGCGCGGCCGAAGGCAGCCGCATCGGCGTGCTCGTGGCCGACCGCGTCGCGCTGCATCCCGAGGTCGAAGCGGCGTTCGCGCATGCGGTCGGCGTGGCATCCGCGCGCTACGGCGCCGCACCGCGCGTAGCCTTCGACACGCTCGACGCCTGCTATGCCATGGCCGATGTCTTCTCCAAGGTCGAGGCCGCGACGCTGCACGGCCCCTGGATGCGCGCCCATCCGCAGTCCTATTCGCAGGCGGTCTATTCGCGGACCGAGCCCGGTCTTCATGTGCCGGCCGTGCGCTACCTCGAAGCACTCACAGTGCGGGCGCGCATCCTGGCGGATTTCGTCCACGGGCCGCTCGGGCAGGCGGACGTGCTGATGCTGCCGACCATGCCGGTGCGGGTGCCGACGCGAACCGAGGCCGACGTCGAAGCACCGGGCAGCGTCTTCGGCGTCGTCGCGTCGCTCACGGCGCTGACGCGGCCCTTCAACTACCTCGGCGTGCCGGTGCTGAACATGCCAATCGGCCTGGACCGCAACGGCATGCCCATCGGCATGCAGCTGGTCGGACGGCCGCTCGGCGAAGCACGCTTGCTGGCGATGGCCGATGCGCTGTCGGCCGACCTCGGCTGGACGCCGCTGACGCAGCGCCGGCCCACCAACCCGAACCCCCTATGACAACGCCCTCCACACCCCCGCCCGCTGCCCTGCCCTGGGCCGACTACCTTTCCGAAGCCGACCGCGCCGTGCTCGCACGGGGCAGGTTCGGACGCCGCATGGGCTTCGGCGAACGCACCGCGGTCGTCGTGATCGACGCGCAGAAATACATGGTCGGCGAACCCGGCCGTGATGCGGAATGGCCATCGAGTTGCGGTGACATCGGCCGCCAATCTGTTGCAGCCATCGCGACGCTGGTCCGTGCCGCGCAGGGCGCGGGCGTGCCGTGCTTCTTCACCCGCTTCGAACTCGCACCCAACGGCTCCGACATCGGCGTCTATCGCCGCAAGCGCGATCTGCTGGAAAGCCCGCATTGGTGCCTCGAAGGCACGGTCGGTGCCGAGCTGGTGCCTGAACTCTCGCCGGCCCCCGGCGACGTCGTGTTCGTGAAGAAGAAGCCGAGCGGCTTCCACGGCACGCCGCTGCTCGGCTACCTGGTGGAGCGCGGCATCGACACGGTGGTCATCGTCGGTGGCGCGACCAGCAACTGCATCCGCGCCACCGTGTTCGATGCCGCGTCGTACAACTTCCGTGCCATCGTCCCGCACGAGGCAGTGTTCGACCGCATCCCCGTGTCGCACGCCATCTCGCTGTTCGACATGGACCGCCAGTTCGCCGACGTCGTGCCGATGGCCGATGTGCTGGCGCATTTCGCCGAGCCCGTGAAAGGCCGCCCATGCTGATGCGCAGCAAGCTGTTCGTGCCGGCGTCACGGCCCGAGCTTTTCGCCAAGGCGATGGCGAGCCAGGCCGACGTGGTGTCCTTCGACCTGGAGGATGCGGTCGAGCCCGCCAGCAAGGAACGCGCGCGCGCGGCGCTGGCCGCCTTCTTTGCCGATGCGCCGGGCTGGCAGGGCTGCGGAAAGGGCATCGTGGTGCGGGTCAACGCTGTGGACACGGTGCACTTCGACGCCGACCTCGGCGCCACCGTGTGCACCGGCGTCGGCGCCATCAACCTGCCGATGCTCGAGGACCCCGACGCGGTGCGGCATGCGGTGGCAGCCATCGAGAAGCACGAGGCGGCGCGCGGCCTCGCGCGGCCGATCGGCATTCTGGCCAACATCGAATCGCCGCGCGGCCTGCGGCGCGCGTTCGAGATCGCGGCGGCGCATCCGCGCGTGATCGGCCTGCAGATCGGCTACGGCGACCTGCTGGCGCCACTGGGCATCGCGCAGGGCGAACCGGCCGCCGCGCAGGCCGTGCGCTTCGCCGTGCGCCTGGCCGCAGGCGAGGCCGGCGTGGCGGCGTACGACGGCGCCTATGTCGATGTCGCGAACCCGGACGGCTACCTGGCCGATGCGCGGGCAGCGCGCCGGCTTGGCTTCGCCGGCAAGAGCTGCATCCACCCCAGCCAGATCGCGCTGGCGAACCAGGCCTTCCGCCCGACGGATGCGGAGATCGCCCATGCGGTGAAGGTCGTCGAGGCGACCCGCGCATCGCTGTCCAAGGGCATGGGCGCCTTCCTTGTCGATGGACAGTTGGTGGATGGACCTTTCATTGCGCACGCGGCGCAGACGGTGGCGGCGGCCGAGCGGCTCGGGTTGCTGCCGGGCTGATCGACGCGCGCTCAGCCTGCACAGGGCAGGCGCAACACGATCTTCCCGATGTGTTCGCCGGCCTCCATGCGGGCCTTGGCACGTTCCAGCTCGGTGAAGTCGAACACCTGGTCGATCCGCGGCCGGATGCGGCCATCCGCGAAATGCGGGAGCACCTCCGCGACGAAGCGCGGGATGGCCGCGGCACGCTGAGCCTCGGTCCGCAGCTTGTTGGACACGCCGAAGAGCACGAGCCGCCGCGCATGCAGCGCCTCGAGGTCGAGTTCGGCATGCACCACGCCGTCGACATAGCCGACGGTCGCGAGGCGCCCCTCGAACGCCATGGCGCGCAGGTTCTCCGCGAACACCGAACCACCGACCGTGTTGACGACGAGGTTCGCCCCCTTGTCGGCCGTGGCCTGCAGGACCGCCGATGCGAAATCGGGAAGGCGCGTGTGCAGCGCGACGTCGAGCCCGAGCGGCGCAAGGGCCGCCAGCTTGCCGGCCGAACCCGAGGTACCGATGACGCGTGCACCGAGCGCCTTGCCCAGTTGCAGCGACGCCACCCCGACGCCGGACGACACGCCGTTGATCAGCAGCCACTCGCCCGGCTGCAGCCGGCCCTGCAGCACCAGCATGTCGAACGCCACCATGAAGGTCAGCGGGATGCTCGCGGCCTCTTCCCACGACACCGCGCGCGGCACGGCCATGGCTTCGGCGGCCTGCATCAGCGCGTACTCGGCGAAGGCCCCGGCGCAGCGGCCCATCACGCGATCGCCGATCCGGACATGGGTAAGGCCATCGCCGACGCTCACCACCTCGCCCGCCCCTTCCCCGCCGGCCGGCCGCCAGCGGCCCGGCGCACCGTGGCCCGGCAGGAACTCGCCGCGGTTGAGCGATGCGGCACGCATGCGCACCAGCAGTTGCCCCGGGCCCGCAGCAGGCACGGGCACCTCGCGCCGTTCGAGCACGCTGCCGGCATCGGTCGGCTGGATCCAGAAGGACTGCATGCGGGCACCCGCGCCAACGACGGGAAGACCGGTCGTCATGCCGGCACCGTCAACGCAGCCAGCGTGCGCAGATCGGGCAGCGTGGCCAGCGTGCGGCACACGTCCGTGATCTGGCGCACCCGTGCCTCGCCGAGCAGCGGCGCCGCGAGTGCATCGAACTTGGCCTCGAGCTGCGCATCCGACAGGGGGTTGTGCATCGAGCCGATCGCATGATCGACCTGCACCTCGACGCGCCGGCCGTCGCGCAGCAGCGCGCTCACCTGCACCGACGCCTCGGCGATGTTGTCGTCGACCACCGCCTGCACCCGGTTGCGCAGCGCGACCACGCGCGGATCGTTGACGACCGCATCCGAGAATTCCTCTTCGCCCGCGCGGCCGTAGAGGAGCCCGACGGCGCAGCCGTGGTAGACGCTGAACTTGCCCTGCAGGCCGTCCTTCGGCTCCTTCTTGCCGGTGAGTTCGAGCACCAGCGAATGCACGCGCAGCTCGATGCGCTCGACCTCGTCCGGTGCGATGCCCTGGGCACGCAGGCGCACGCAGGCGTCGATGCTCGGATGGATCACGATGCCGCAGGCGAAGGGCTTGTAGGTGTTGAAGGAAATTTCGAAGCGTTCACCGAGTTCGTCGGTGATCTCGTGCCAAGCCCGCTTGTCGGACGTCACCTGAACGAAGCCGCGCGGTGCCTCCAGCGCCCGTTCGCTGGCCGTGAACCCCTGGCTTGCCAGCAGCGCCGACATCAGGCCGGCGCGCGCCGCGGCACCGGGATGGAACGGCTTGGTCATGGTGCCGAACTGTTCGCGCAGGCCGACCGGCTGCGAGGCCGCGATGCCGAGCGCCATCGCCGTGCGGCGTTCGTCCAGGCCCAGGAGCCGCGCGCAGCCTGCGGCCGCGCCGAGCATGCCGGTCGAGCCGGTGATGTGCCAGCCGCGGTCGTAGTGGTCGGGGTACATGGTGTTGCCGACGCGGCAGGCCACATCGATGCCGAGCACCAGCGCGTCGATCAGGTCGCGCCCCGAGGCACCTCGGTGCTCGCCGAGCGCGAGCAGTGCCGAGGCGACCGGACCGGCCGGATGGATGATGGTCTTCAGGTGCGTGTCGTCGAAGTCGAAGGTGTGCGAGGTGATGCCGTTGAGCAGTGCGGCGCTCGCCATGTCGACCTTGTCGGCCCGGCCCGGCACGCTGGCCTGCGGCGCAGGCTCCAGCATCCGCACGGCTGCGACTGCCGCCTCGGCCGCTTCGTGGCGCGCGGCACCGATCGCGCAGCCGAGCCAGTTGTAGAAGGTGCGATGTGCTTCGCGTTCGACCGCGTCGCTCCAGCCCCGCGAAGGATGCGTGGCGACGAAGCACGCCAGGATGGCGGTGATGGGAGGCGCCGAGGTGTCGGCGAGAACATGCGTGTTGCGGGCCACGGAGAATTCCTGCTGGTTGAGTTGAAAGAAAGTGAGGCGAGGTGCGGCGAGCCCTACTCGTCGAGCCTGATGTTGCGGGCCTTGGCGAGCGCGGTCCAGCGCGCGATCTCCGAGCCGATGTACTTGCCGAACTGGTCGGATGTCATGGGCCACGGTTCGACAGCCTCGGCCGAGAGCTTCTCTGCGAGGTCAGGGGCCTTGAGCACCGCGACCTGGGTCTCGTTGAGGCGCCGCACCACGTCCGCTGGCATGCCGGCCGGCCCGACGCAGCCATACCACTGCATCGCATCGAAGCCCTTGAAGCCGAGTTCGTCCATGGTGGGCACGTCCTGAAGCTGCGGGCTGCGCTTGCCGCCGGTGATGGCCAACGCGCGCATGCGGCCGGAGCGCAGATGCGGAAGCGCCGCCGCGATCCCCGGGAACATGGCCTGCGTCTGGCCGCCGATCACGTCGTTGATGGCCGGCGCAATGCCCCGGTACGGCACATGGACCATGACCACGCCGGTCTCCTGCTTGAAGAGCTCGATCGTCAAATGCGTCAGCGAGCCCGCGCCGGCAGAGCCGTAGCTCACCTGACCGGGATGGCGCTTGGCGTAGTCGATGAATTCGGCCACCGTCTTGACGGGCAGCTGAGCGTTGATGGCGAGCACGTTCGGTGTGGCGCCGATCATGCCGATCGGGGTGAAGTCCTTGACGGCGTCGTAGCTCACGCGGCGCGTCGCGGGCGTCGTGCCGTGGGTGGCAACATAGCCCTGCATGAGGGTGTACCCGTCGGCCGGCGCGCGCGCGGTGTTCTGGCAGGCCAACACGCCGCCACCGCCGCTCTGGTTGTCGACCACGAAGGTCTGGCCCAGCGCGCGCCCCCAACGCTCCACGACCACGCGGGCGATCATGTCGCTGCCACCACCGGCGGCGACCGGCACGATGTAGCGGATGGGCTTGCTCGGGAAGTCTTGCGCGATCGCGAGGCGCGGCATGGCGATGGCAGCGCAGGCCGCTGAAGCGCCCTGCAGTAGTTGACGGCGTTGCATGTCGATGTCTCCTGTTGTGGGGCGCATCTTCTGCCCGCCGGACGTTGCAGTAAATTGCAAGTTTTTTGGGTTTTATTGCATGAACTGCATGAGTGAATCGACATGATGAAACCCTCGTTGGCGGATCTGCGCGCCTTCGTCACGGTGGGCGAACTGCAGAGCTTCGCGGCGGCAGCGCGCGCGCTGCACCTGTCGCAGCCGGCGCTGTCGCGGCGGATCTCGCACCTCGAGTCCTTGCTCGATGTACGACTGTTCGACCGCACCACGCGCAGCGTCGAGCTCACGCTGCTGGGACGCCGCTTTCTCGGCCAGGTCCGTGGCGTGGTCGACGACCTCGACCGCTCGGTGCTGAGCCTGCGCGACGCGGCCGAACTCGAAGTCGGCGACGTGACGATCGGCTGCATGCTGTCGACGGTGCACCACTTCATGCCGCCGGTGATCCAGGCCTTCCGCGCGCGTCATCCCCACGTGCTGGTGCGGATCATCGAAGAAGGGGCCGACGAAGTGCTCGCCAGCGTGAAGCAAGGCGAGGCCGATTTCGCGCTCAACTACATCGGCATGCAGGATCCGGACGTGGAGTTCACGCCGCTGCTCAAGGAGCCCTACGTGCTCGCCTGCCCGGTCGGCCATCCGCTGGCGCGGCGCAAGTCGGTGAACTGGGAAGAACTGGCGCAGTACCCGCATGCGCGCGTGTCGCAGGCCAGCCGCAACCGCCTTTTCATCGACCAGGCGCTGGCCGAGTTACCACCGCTGCCTCGGCCGGTGTGCGAGGTGCGCCACGTCTCCACGCTGATCGGCATGGTCGAAAACGGGCTTGGCGTGGCCGTGGTTCCACAACTCACGCTGCCACGCAAGCCTTCATCGGTGGTTGGAGTACCGCTAGCCCAGCCGACGATCGGGCGCACCATCGGCATCATCCGACGCGCGGGGCGCAGTCTTTCCCCCGCGGCAGCAGCCTTCATGGCGCTTCTCACGCACGCCAGTCGCTCGCGCGTGAAAACATCGGCGCTGTCGAAGGCCGCCGCGAAGCCGCGGCAATGAAGGCCCTGAGGCCATCGAGGTGATGGCTGTCCGGAGTGTTCGACCGCAGCCGCTCTAGTCATGGTCGTCAGGGTGCGGCGAGTTCTGCGCCTTCTCCGACTGCACGGTCCCCTCTTCCACGTGCAACGCCGCCACGCGCTCCTGGGCTTCGTGGCGTGCTTGCTCGAGCAGTGCCTCCTCTTCAGGCGTAGGTACCGGTGCAGACGTGTGAACGTTGGTCATGGACATTCCTCTGAGTGATGGCACAAGGTGCCATGTCGGCGGCAGGAGTCCTGTAGGAACCGGAGCCGGCTCGTCCTCAGTGTGGACGCGAGTCAGCTTGCCCGTGGTGCTTTACCGAGAGGATCGCCCACGACGTGGACACGGACCTGTTCAGCCGGGCGGACGTCGACGAGCTCGAAGCGCCAATGCCGTTGGTGACCGGTGCCGACAACCTGCAGGCATTGCGTAGGTCGGCGCTCAGTGGGAGAAGCGCCGCGCCCCGCCGTCCACATAGACCACCTGGCCGCTGATGTACCGCGCCTTGGGCGAACTCAGGAAGGCCACGAGAACGGCCAGATCTTCGGGCTCGCCGATGTAGCCGGCCGGACAGTTTTCGGCCACCCACCGTGCCTGCGCTTCCGGCGTGGGCAGCAGCTTCGTGTCGATCTGCTCGGAGTGGATGCGGCCCGGGGGGATCGAGTTCACCGTGATGCCGAACGGCCCCACCGTTCGCGACAGCGCCTTGGCCCAGATATGGACCGCCCCGTTGGGCGGCACCGCGCCGTTGATCGCGACCGGCTCGTCTGCGCCGGTCACGTTGATGATCCGGCCGAAACGGCGGGCCTTCATGTCCTCGAGGAAGGCATGCGCGAGTTCACGGCCCGCATGGAAGTTCAGGTACATCGCCTCCTCCCACTGCACCAGGCTCCCGAGGCCATCGAAAGGTCGCGAGCCGCCTGCGTTGTTCACAAGAATGTCGAGCGCGCCGAAGCGACCCAGCACCTGCGTGCGGATCGCCTGCGGCGCGGCGCGGTCCATCAGGTCGCAGGCGATCACGAGCGGTCGCTCCAGGCCGTCATGCGCGATCTCGTCGGCCAGCGCGCGCAGGCCCGCCTCGCCACGCGCCACGATCGCGACCCTGCAGCCCTCCTGCGCCAGGAGCTTCGCGATCGCGCGCCCGATGCCCTTGCTGGCGCCGGTCACCAGCGCGATCC
>CALRYR010000022.1:0-17384 GCA_943372425.1 Variovorax sp. YR752
CTGAAGTTCCGCGCCGAGGTCCGTACGCCGGCGTGGCAACAGGCGTTCCTGGCGCAGCCGCTGGACGCGCGGCGCACACTCGCACGTTCGATGCGCACCCAGAGCGAGAACCGCAAGGCCACGCCCGGGATGGTCTGGGCCGATGTCGACGCCGATGCCGCGCGCGATTGGCTGCGACAGGCCAATGCGCACACGCTGATCCATGGCCATACGCACCGCCCCGCCGAACATGCGCTGGGCGACGGCCTGCGCCGCATCGTGCTGAGCGATTGGGATGCCGCCGCGCACCCGCCGCGCGCGCAGGTGCTGTGCCTGTCGGCCACCGAAGCGCGACGCGTCGACGTGCGCTGAGGGCCGCGATGTTCAAGTGGCTCCGCGACCTGCGCGCCCCCCCCGCAATTCCCGATGCCGCCTGGCAGGCCACGCTGGCCCGCTACCCGTTCCTGGCTGAGCGGCCGACGGCAGATGTCGATCGGCTGCGTGCCATGGCGGCCGAGTTCCTGCGCGACAAGGAATTCCACGGCGCCCATGGCTTCGTCATCACCGACGAGGTGGCACTGGCCGTCGCGGCGCAGGCGGTGCTGCCCGTGCTGCACCTGCCCGGCGGACTCGACTGGTACGGCGACTTCGTCGGCATCGTGGTGCACTCGTCCGAAGTGGTGGCGCGACGCAAGACGGTGGACGAGACCGGCGTGGTCCACGAGTACGACGAGGTGGTCGCCGGCGAGGCGATGGACCGCGGCCCCGTCATGCTGAGCTGGCAGGACGTGCTCGCCAGCAGCCTGACGGCCGACGAGGGCTACAACGTCGTGATCCACGAGTTCGCCCACAAGATCGACATGCGCGACGGTGCCGCCGATGGCTGCCCGACGCTCCCGGCCGGCTTCCACGGCCATGCCAGCGCGCGCGACGCGCATGCGGCGTGGATCGCAGTGATTCAGCCCGCCTTCGATGACTTCCGCGAGAAGACGATCGTCGCCGAACGCTTCGGTGGCAAGCCGACCTGGCTCGACCCTTACGGGGCCGAGTCGATCAGCGAGTTCTTCGCGGTGGCGTGCGAGGCCTACTTCGTGAACCGCGCGCGCTTCGGCGAGGAATTCCCGTCGCTGCTGACGCTGTTCGACGCCTTCTTCACGCCCAGCACGCCCGCAGCGCGCGGCTGAAGCGGCGCCGCATCAGCGGCGCGCTCCCCCACACGCTTACTTCTTCAGCAGCGCCTTCAGCGCGTTCTGCAGGCGGCGCGCCGTGTTGGCTTCGTGTGCCGATGCCAGCACCTTGCCTGTGTCCTCGCCCCAGGTTTGTGCCGGCGCCGGGTCGCCACGCTTGGTCAGCAGCTTTAGCTGCAGGGCGCGGCGCGCGTCGATCTGGTCGGCCGGCGTCGGCACTTCGGCCGCCATTTCCAGGCGCAGCAGCGCTTCGCCCGCGTCACCCGACGGCGGCTTGGCCACGGCCTGCGTCCACGCGGTGCGCACGGCCGGCGTCACCGCGCGGCCGAGTTCCTGCACGCTCGGCAGTTGCGCCGCATCGCGCTTCTCCCATGCGCCGAGCAGGTGCGTGAGCGCTTCGCCATGGGCCTGGGCCGCCAGCTTGCGCAGCGCCAGGTCGGCGCGCTCAAGCGCCTCGCGTTGAGCGCGGAAGGCCGTGTCGCCCAAACGCGGACCACGGTCTTCGAAGCGCGGCGGACGGTCGCCGAAACGATCGCCGCCGGGGCCACCGGCACGCGGGCCGCGATCGTTCGGACGGCCCCCTGGGCCGCTGCGGCTGTCACGGCGGTCACCGAAGCGGCCGGCCGGACCCGTCGGCTCGGCCTTGCGGCTGCCCGGACGGTCGTCGCCACGGCGCGCGGCCACCACCGGCTTCGGCGGGGCCTTGGGCGGTGCGACCGGCGTGGCGGCGGCCGCGTTGTCGCCTTCATCGGCGAGTGCCGATGCGTCGGCGCTGCCGACCGGCGCGATCAGGTCGCCCGAAGGCGCGGGCGCTGCGGCCTCGCCGGGCTCGTCCGGCTCGGGTGCGGCCACCGGCGGCGGTGCCTCGGTTTCGCCCGGCACCGGCTGCACCGACGCGCCTTCGCCGAACTCGGCCGCGGCCTGGCCGGGCGCGACGACTTCGGTCGCACCGACGGCCGGGCCGTCGCTCTCGGTCTTGACCGGTGCCGGCGCTGCGGGCGCAGGCGCCGGACGCGCTGGCGCTTCGCCACGCAGCGCGGCCTCGAGCTGCGCCACGGCGGCGCGGATCTTCTGCACATCGCCGGAAGCATTCGCTGCATCGAGCGCCTTGGACGCGTCGAGCACGTTCCGGTCGTGCTCGCTCATCGCCGTGGACGCCTTTTCGCGCTCGGCCGTCTTGCGGTTGAAGGCTTCGTCGATCGGTGCGCGGAAGGCGTCCCACAGCTTCTGTTCCTGGCGACGGTCGAGCGGCACGCCCTGCGCCTCGGCCTGCCAGCGCTGCTGCAGGGCCTTGACGGCGTCGATGCGCAGCATCGGCTGGGCGCCCAGATCGGCCGCCTCGGCGATCATGGCCTGGCGGCGCTCGACGCTGGCGGCCTGCGCCGTCTCGAGCGGCGCACGGGCGGCACCGAAGGCTTCGTTCCAGAGCGGCTGGAGCTCGGCGAAAACCTTCTCGCCGACGTGGCCGCCATCGCGCCAGCGATCAGCGAACTGGTGCAGCGCGCGGTTGTGCGCCTTCAGGTCGGATGCGTCGGCATGCGCTTCGGCCCAGGCCTTGACCTCCTCGATCAGCGCGACGCGATGCGCGCGGTGCTCGGCCGCGTCAGCGCGCACTTTGTCCAGCCAGGCCTCGACCACCTTGTGGGCTTCGTTGCAGGCTTCGTCGAAGCGCTTCCACAGCGCGTGGTTCGGCACGCCGCCCTGGTCGGCCTGCTTCCATTGGTCGCGCAGCGAACGCAGGGTTTCCTGCATCTTGCGGCCACCCAGCGCCTGGCCTTCCGGGCGCTTGAGCAGGCCTTCGGCCTTGGCGACGAGGTCTTCGCGCACCTTGTCGGCGCTCCAGCGTTGCCAGCCTTCGAGTTCGCCGGCAGCGACCAGCGCGGCATGCACCCGGGCTTCGAGCGCGGCGTCGACCTGCTTGCCGTGTTCCTTCAGCACCGCGCGCAGCGCAGCGGCCGCACCGGCGCTGGCCTTGCCGTGGCCTTCGGCCGTTTCCTGTTCGAGCTTTGCCAAGGCGGCCTCAACGGCGGCCTGCGCGGCGGCACGCTTCTCCGGGTCGACCTTCGGGCCAGCCGGCTTGGCCGGCGCTGCGGCCGACGCTTCGGTCGGCAGGCCGCGGGCGGCGCGCAGTTCGTCGGCCCAGACGGGCACCGGCGGCAGCGGTGCCGCGGTATCGGCTGCCGCCGCGCTGGCTTGCGCCAGCGCGCCGTGGAACGCATCGGACACGACCAGCAGCTGCGCCTTGGAGGCTTCGATCTGCGGGGCGAACTTGGCGTCCAGGCTGTTCCAGTTGGCGTCGGTGGTCAGCTCGGTGGCCTGCTGCTGCCAATGCGCCACGTCGCCGCGCAGGCCTTCTTCGGCCGCCTGCGCATCGCGCCAACCCTTGGTCGACAGCACCTCGAAGCGCTGCGCCAGCAGCACGGCGGCCTCGCGCTGGACCTGCGCGCGGTGCTGCAGGTCCTCGATGCCCTTCACGCGTTCGGCCAACTGCACCTTGAAGCCGGCCAGCGGCTCGCGCGACAGCGGCGCACCGGCCTTGGCGGCGTCGCGCTGCCAGGCGAGCGCGTCGGCGATGTTGAGCTTGGACTGCGCCAGCAGGGCTTCAGCCTTCTGCGCCCATTCGGCGGCGATGGCCTCCTGGCCCTTGGCGCGCTTGATCTCGTCGAGCTTCTCGCGCAGCAGGCGCGCGGCGCCCTTGTCGCGACCGCTGAGCTCCTTGAACACCTCCTGCATCTGGTCTGGCGACGGGTTTGCCGCAAGCCATTCGCGGATGCGCTGCGCCCGTTCGCCGGACGTGGGGGCGGTGAACGCACCGCCTGTGAGCGTGTCGAGAGACTGGAGGTCGTGGTGCTTGGAAGAGGTAGAGGTCACTGCGCGCAGGTCGTTTGTCGGAGAAATATGAGAAAAGCGAAGGCGCCGGCAAAAAGCCGGCGCACCCGCCATTTTCACCGACCGGCGGGTGTTCCGTTCAGCGGGTCGCCAGATTCAGTTCGGCAGCAGGTTTCCAATCGTTGCCGGACGGGTTCGTGCGGACTGCGCCAAGGAACAGCCGCTCACTGGGCAATTGCTTGCTCAAGAGGTAGTCGCGCACCACCGCACCGCGCTCGACGGCCAGTTGGCGAATCGCCTCGTCATTGACGGTGAGCGTGGCCAGCAGCAGGTCTTCCATCTCCTTCTGCGGCAGGTCCTTGGCGAGCCCGATCAGGTTGCGGGGCTTCGGAATGTCGGCGCGCTTGTAGACGGCGGTGAGCAATTCGGGGTATTCGGCGTCGGTGACCGCGGTGACCTCCGCCGCGTTCTGCCCGGCACGCGCGGCCGTGCGGCGCTTCTCGGACAGCAGCAATTGGCGCAGGCGCTGGCGCTTGGCGGCCTCGCGCTCCTTTTCGAGGCTGGCGGTGCCGACCACGGTGAGTTGCAGCGCCGGACGGTCTGTCAGCGCCTTGGCCACCTTGTCGAGATTTTCCTTGGCGCCTGCTGACAATGCCGAGCTGCCGGCATCGAAGGCGATCGCACTCGCCTCGCCCGGGCCGCCGCCGCCACCGAAACCGCCTGTCAGCAGACTGAACGGCGCCGTCACGGCCTTGACGATGAGGGTGCCCAGCGCCTTGAAAATCAGCGAACCGATGCTGAACTGCGGGTCGTTGAGCGAGCCGCTGATGGGCAGATCGACGTCGATCACGCCACTGCGGTCGGCCAGCAGCGCGACCGCGAGCTTCACCGGCAGGCTGTTGGGGGCGCCCTCCACCGCCTCGCCGAACTGCAGCTGGTTGAGCACCAGCTTGTTGGTCGCCGCGAGGCGGCCTTCGGCGGAGATTTTGTAGTTGACGTCCATGCTCAGCTTGCCGCGCTCGATGCCGTGGCCGGCGTAGCGCACCGCGTACGGCGTCAGCGGCGCCAGGTCGAGGTCGCGCATCTTCGCCGTGATGTCGAGTTCGAGCGGCTTGGCCAGCGGATTGATCTTGCCGGCGATGTCGAGCGCCGCTGTCTGCTGCGCCTTGCCGCGCAGTTCGAGGTCGGCCATCTCGGGCTTGTCAGACGCGAAGGCGCTGAGCTTGCCGGTGAGTTCGCTCAGGTCCGCCGAATAGTTCGGCTTGACGAACAGGTCGGTGAAGTCGATCTTGCCGTTGACCAGGCTCATCGGGCCGAAGCGGATCACGGGCGACGGACTGCTTGCATCGGCGGGGGCTGCGGGCGCCTGGGCGGTCGTCGTCGTGGCGCCGTCGCGTGCGCGTTCCGTCGTGACTTCGGCCGCCTTGGTGGCGGCCGTGTCGGCCTCCTGCTGCGACTTCTTCGTGAGGTTCTGCAGGTTCAGCCGGCCCGTGGGGTCGACGATGACCCGCGCGAAGAAATCGGTCAGCGTGGTTTCGCGCACGTCGACCGTCAGGGGCGCACGCGGCACCAGGGCCACCTGCAACCCGCGCAGGCTGAGTGCTTTCCAGCTCAGCAACTGGTTGTTGGCGCGCTCCAGGCCGGGCGACGCAGACTGGGTGAGCGAGGCGCTGTTGGCGCGGAAATCCTCCACCGCCGTGTCGCCCGCCAGCTTGAGACTCATGCCCGCCGGCAAGGCGTCGTAGCGCACCGTGCCGCGGTAGCTGGCAAAGGCGCGGCGGATGTCGATGTTCAGCGCGTCGGCGTAGTAGGCCTTGAAGGCATGGGCCGGAAAGGCGGCCACCTCGAGCCGGCCTTCGGCCGACAGCGGCTTGAGCACGACCTGGCCCTTGTAGTCGAACTTGCCCGGCTCGGCGCGGCCGGCGGCGATGCGGCCGGACAGCTCCACCGGCGACACGGTCGCGGTGTCGGGCGTGACCTTCTGCGCGAGGAGCTTGAGCGCGGTGACTTCGACCGCGACCGGCGTGCCGCTGGCCTTGTCGGCATAGGAGAGCGTGCCGTTGTCCACTGCCAGCGTCGCGATGCTGAGGCGCCAGGGCCTGGTGTTCGATGAAGCGGAAGCCGATGCGGGCGCATTGGCCTCGGCGGACTTGGGTGCCGCCACCTTCGCCACGGCTTGGTCCGAAGCGCCGGCCGGCGCCTTGAGCCAGCGCTCGAACATCCAGCGCTTCTCGCTGTCGCGCTCGATGCGGACCTTCGGGTTCGTCGCCGTGAACGAGGCGACCGCCAGCGTGTGTTGCGTCATGTCGGCCACGGCATCGACCAGCTCGAAGCGGCCGACGCTCGCCAACGCCGTCTTGCCCTGGGTGAGCGCCAGGCCATCGGCCGACAGGCGGCGGGCGGTGAACTTCAGGTCGGGCGCGTTCCAGGCCACGTCGATCTGGCCGCTAAGCTTGCCGTCCAGCGTGGGCTCCAGGCTCTGCGCGAGGTACGGCGCGGCGAGCGACAGCGGCAGCGCATCGACCTCGGTCTGCACGCTGGCCACCTTGTCGGTCGCTTCGCCCTGGAACTTGAGCCCGGCACCGCCCACCCGGGTCGAACCGGTGAAGCGCACGGGCTTCTGCACGGGCCAGGTAATGCCGTTCGCCTCGACGGCGAGATCGGTCACGTCGACCACTGCTGCCGGCGCCGTGGTCTCGTCACGCCAGCCGACGCGGCCGCCGTTCAGCACCACCTTGTCCACGGTGACCTGCAGCGGCTTCCTGGCGGCGGCGGCTGGGGCCGCCGCGGCGCTCGCCGGTGCCTGCGGCACCGCGACCTTCTGCGTCGCGCCGGTGGTCGGGTCGGTGGCCAGCAGGTTCAACTGGCCGCCGGCGTCGCGCGCCACCACGAGTTGCGGCGCCGCGAGCGCCACGTCGCCCAGATGGATCACGCCGTCGAGCGGCCGCACGTCGGCCAGCGCGATCTTGAGGGAGTCGAAGCCGAGCAGGTCGCGGCCCCGGGCGTCCGCCACCCTGGCGTTGTGCGCCTCGACCGTGCCGGTGATCTTGAGGCCGGCCACGTCGGCTTGCTCGAAGTCGATCTTCAGCTCGGCGTCCAGCAGACCGGCCTTGACCTGCACCGGCAGGCCGGCCGGGATGTAGCCCAGGTACGGCGCAAGGTCGAGGCCCTTGAAGCTCAGTTGCGCATCGGTCTTGCGATTGTCGGCGAACGGTGTCGTGAAGGCGGCCGAATCGAAGGCGCTGCCATTGAGCGTAAAGGCGAGCTTGGGCTCGGTGGTGATCTCGCGCTTCGACGCCAGGTTGCTGAGGAACGGCACCTTGAGCACCAGGTCGCGCAACGCATGTTTGCGGCCGACGGTCTGGTCGTCGAAATCCACCGATCCGTCCGTCACACTGATGTTGTAGATCGCGAAGCGCGCAGGGTCGGACTTGGGCGCGTCCGGCGGGCTGGCGAGCCTGGCCAGGATGTCGTCGATGTCGTACTTGCCGTCGGCCGCGTGCGTCAGGCGGACGGCCGGGCCTTCGACACTCACCGCATCGATCACCGGCGCCAGCCGCAGGATGGATTGCAACTCCGCATCGGCATACACGCGGCGGATGGCCAACTGCGGTTGCCCGCCATCGGCGGCAGCGATGCGCAGATCGGTCAGTGTCAATTCGAGCGACCACGGCTTGAAGTCGATGGCGCCGACGGTCACCTGGCGGCCCAGCTTCTCCGTTGCGATCTTCTGCAACTGGCTCTTCGCCAACGGCGGCACAGCCAACCAGGCCACCGCCCAGAGAACCAGCACCACCACCACCGCGACGCCCCCGCGCCGCAACCACTTGTTCTTCTTCAAAGAGGCGACATTCATCGCGCGAGTGTGCCGCAATTGAAAGGCGTGAAAAGCCCGTTGCCCAGCGAACTTCTTGCAACGAGAAGTTTGCCGCGGCCAGGGCAGAAACAAGAAAGCCCCGCGGTTCGACCTGAGGTCTTGCCGCCGGGCTCGATGGCGGGCACGAGGCCCTTGCCATCTTCGCTCGGGTGGAAGTGAATCGTTCCGCCCGTGCTGGCAGCAAGAGATTGCCGCCGTTGGCCTCCGCCGCTGGGTTCTTCAATCGCTTGTCGAACCGCTGGACTTCGGTGAACGCCCGATCAGATCGGACGCTCACAGATTAGGCCTTTGGACCCGCTGCGGCAACACAGATTGACAATCGAGATGCCCATCTGGCTATCAGAAAAGCAATCACCGGCTTCAGCCTACATAGCATATGGAACAACATCCTTATGCTTGACCGTGTATTTGGCCGCTCCTAGAATCCGCCTCGCCCGGTTCTCACTACCTCTCACCCCGGGCCGTCCCGATCCGCCGCCGAATACTTTCGGCCTCATCAGTTTGTCAGCGCTCCTCCTTCTCGCGCTGACCTGGTACGTACCAATCCAAGCGCTGCCGTCCCTCTTTCGCCCTCCGGCGTGAGCTTCAGACGCCGCACAGAAAGGAAGAGCGATGCACAAGACGTTGGAGGCCACAGCCCGAGGGCTACGGACATTCGGTTCCGATGTGGTCGACGGCTTTTTTGAAATCACGCACAACGGCTTCGCCCTCCTCGGGCTGGCCACCGTGTTCGCCGTGCTGGCTTTGTTCGCACGGCCGGACCTGCGTGCCTCCGGTGAAGCGCAACTCGCCACCTGGCTCGAGTCGCGCAAGCCCGCGCCGGAAGCCACGGCGCTGGAGCCCACCGCCATCGACCGCACCACGGCCGCGAGCCCGCTCGACCTGCCGAAACAGCAGGCCGCCGTGGCCTACTGGCTCAGCAAGAAATACCGCGTGGCGGCCGAGCCGTTGAGCGTTCTGGTGGCCGAAGCCTACGGACTCGGCAAGCGCACCAAGCTCGACCCGACCTTGATCCTCGCGATCATGGCGGTGGAGTCGAGCTTCAACCCCTTCGCCCAGAGTCACGTGGGCGCCCAGGGCCTGATGCAGGTCATGACCCGCGTCCACGAGGACAAGTACGAAAGCGCTGGCGGCACGCTCACCGCTTTCGACCCGGTGACCAACATGCGCGTAGGCGTCAAGGTGCTGCAGGAATGCATCGCCCGCGCCGGCTCGCTCGAAGCTGGCCTGCGCTACTACGTGGGCGCCGCGAACCTCGACGACGACGGCGGCTATGCCGCCAAGGTGATGGCTGAGCACGCACGCCTGGTCCAGGTCGCGAACGGCAAGGCGCCGCCGACCGTGGCCCCGCCGCCGGCCCTGCGGGCACAGGCGCCGCAGAGCCAGCCCATCCCGGTGGTCGCACCGGCCAAGCCGGACGCGACGACCGTGGCGCCACCGGACAAGGTGGCCCTGCTGGCAGACTCCTGATCGACCGATCGACAGATGGGGCGCTGGCCCCTCGGCTACACTCGCCGGGTACGCGACTGGCGATAGGCGCTGCGCCCTTTCGGGGCCGACGGCGCTGACGTGGACTACCACTGGGAAGCGTACCGCCCGGCCCCACCGGGTGATCAGCCGTTCGCCTGGGCAGCCCTTGTTTGATCGACGAACAAGGACCACCGTCTTCAAAGGACTGCCATGTACCACCGCGACATCCTGGTCGAACAGACCGACCCCGAACTCTGGGCCGCCATCCAGGCCGAGAACGCCCGCCAGGAACACCACATCGAGCTGATCGCGAGCGAAAACTACGCCTCGCCCGCGGTCATGCAGGCCCAGGGCTCGCAACTCACCAACAAGTACGCCGAGGGCTACCCCGGCAAGCGCTACTACGGCGGCTGCGAGCATGTCGACGTGGCCGAGCAACTGGCCATCGATCGCGTCAAGCAGATCTTCGGTGCCGATGCCGCCAACGTGCAGCCGCACTGCGGCGCCTCGGCGAATGAAGCCGTGATGCTCGCCTTTCTGAAGCCCGGCGACACCATCATGGGCATGAGCCTGGCCGAAGGCGGCCACCTCACGCATGGCATGCCGCTGAACATGAGCGGGAAGTGGTTCAACGTCGTGAGCTACGGCCTGGACGCGAACGAAGCCATCGATTACGACGCGATGGAACGCAAGGCGCACGAGCACCTGCCCAAGCTGATCATCGCGGGCGCTTCGGCCTATTCGCTGCGCATCGATTTCGAACGCTTCGCCAAGGTGGCGAAGGACGTCGGCGCGATCTTCATGGTCGACATCGCCCACTACGCAGGCCTGGTGGCCGCGGGCGTGTACCCGAACCCGGTGCCGCACGCCGACGTGGTGACGTCCACGACGCACAAGAGCCTGCGCGGCCCGCGCGGCGGCATCATCCTGATGAAGTCGCAGCACGAGAAGGCGATCAACAGCGCCATCTTCCCCGGACTGCAGGGCGGCCCGCTGATGCACGTGATCGCGGCCAAGGCCGTGGCCTTCAAGGAAGCGATGGCGCCGGAGTTCAAGGCGTACCAGCAGCAGGTCGTCAAGAACGCGCAGATCGTCGCCGAGACGCTGACCGCACGCGGCCTGCGCATCGTGAGCGGCCGCACCGAAAGCCACGTCATGCTGGTCGACCTGCGTTCCAAGGGCATCACCGGCAAGGAAGCCGAAGCGGTGCTGGGCAGCGCGCACATGACCATCAACAAGAACGCGATCCCCAACGATCCGGAGAAGCCGATGGTCACCAGCGGCGTGCGCATCGGCACCCCGGCCATGACGACGCGCGGCTTCAAGGACGAAGAGGCACGTGCGACCGCCAATCTCGTCGCCGACGTGCTCGACAACCCGCGCGACGCAGCGAACATCGAGGCCGTGCGCGCCAAGGTGCATGCGCTGACCAGCCGCTTCCCCGTCTACCGTTGAAAAACGTGGCCCCCACGCTCGGCACTTCGTGTGCTCGCTGCCCCCCAAGGGGGCCGCGCCCGCCTTGGAGCGGCCCAGCGTCGGGCGGGCCGACCGCATGAAGTGCCCTTTCTGCGGTCACGCCGAAACGCAGGTCGTCGAGACCCGCGTGTCGGAAGATGGCGACTTCGTCCGCCGTCGCCGCCAGTGCGGTGACTGCGACAAGCGCTTCACGACCTACGAGCGGCCGGACGTGAATTTTCCGGTCGTGGTGAAGAAGGACGGCAGCCGCGCCGACTTCGACTCGACCAAGGTGCGCGCGTCGATGATGCTGGCCCTGCGCAAGCGGCCAGTGAGCATCGAGCAGATCGACGGCGCCATCTTTCGCATGGAGCAGAAGCTGCTGTCCAGCGGACTGCGCGAAATCGATTCGACCAAGGTCGGCGAACTCGTCATGCGCGAACTGAAGAAACTGGACAAGGTCGCCTACGTGCGCTTCGCTTCGGTGTATCGCAGCTTCGAGGACGTGGACGAATTCCGACAACTGCTGCGGGATATCTGAGCAGGCGCTCATCCGCCAGCGGCGTTGCACTTCCCAGAACCGCAGTCGCCTTTCTTGTCGGGGTCGCAGACCTTCGGTCGGCCCGAAGCAGACACCACCACGGCGCTGCGGCGCCCGGTTTCTGCCTTGAACGCGACGCAGCCCATCAGGTAGGCGTTTCCGTTTTTGGCGAATCCATTGGCGTCGTAGTTGACCTTGCCATTGAGGGCGTTGCTCAAGCCGGTGTCCACCGTCACGCCAACAGGCAGCGACTCGAAAGCGCGCAGCGTGGTCGCGACACCATCGACGGTGCTTTTCACTTCCCAGCCACTGCTCCAATCCTTGTTCGTCCTGGGCGTCAGCGTGACCGTCTGCGAGCGCTTGAGCGCCTCGGTGCGCGCCAGGCTCAGCGCCGCGACGAACTCGCTGGTACTGGCGGCAAGGCGCTGGTTGAGCAACAGATCGCGGAAGCTGGGGACTGCGATCACGCTGAGCACGGCCACGAGTGTCACGACCACCATCAATTCAATGAGCGTGAAGCCCCGGGTGCCGGAACGAAGGGCGTGGCGGCGGTTCATTGCCAGCACCTCGCAGGGTCGTCGCCGTTGCAGTTCTTCTCACCCCGACTGTTGATCGAGATGTCTCGCACCTTCGGATCGGTGAACCCGGACTTCAGCTTGGCCGTCAACGTCACACATCGCTTGACCTCTTTCGCGCCATCGCAGCCGGTCGCTTCCAGGGTGTACTTGCCGGCGGCGGCGTCGCCCGAGTCGGCTTTGAAAACGGGCGTCTTGTAGCTGTTCACCTGCGTGTAGAAGCGCTCCTGCTGCTGCATCTCCTGCATCAGCGCTGCGCGGGCTTCGGCGCGCCAGCCTTTGCGCACTGATTCCATGTACGACGGATACGCAATGGACGCAAGAATCGCGACCACAGCGACCACGATCATCAGTTCGATCAGCGTGAAACCGCGCATCGAGGCGCCATCGAGGGGCAGAGGCGGCTTCATTGCTTGATGTCCTTGTAGTTCAGCACCTGCCGCCAGTTCAAGCGACCCCCAACCTGCGACACCTTGCCGCCCTCGATCGGACGCGTGATCGTCACGCCCGGGCCGTCACCCGTCCCGGTCCCGAGATTGACGACGGCGACCTTCTTCGTCTCCTGCCGACGCCCAAAGGAATCGGTCGACTTGTAGGCACCATCGCCCTCCTGGATGACCAGCGGCGAACTGAGCAGCCCGACGGCGGACGGAATGCAGGTGCTGCCCGACGACAGGCCGGTCATCGCATTGACGGCGCAACTGTGCCCGCCCCCTCCAGCGCCGCAGGCATTGGGGTTCGGGATGAGCGTGTTGAACACCAGATAGCCGTCGCTCAACACCATCCGCGACACCTGCCGCTCGCCCTTATCGGTCGCCTCCGGCAGGTCGAAGTACCAGCCGCGGCGCTGCGAGGTCTTGCTGTCGTAGGCGCCTTGGACGAAGGCGTCTCCGACGATGGTGAATTGCCCTTTGTCGTCGGCCTTCACCGTGCGGGGCTGGAGCTGTACCCGCACCTGATTCACGGGGATGGCTGAGCCGTTGTCGTAGACCCCGTAGAGGGTCTGGACCCGCCGTGTCGAGAGATCGCTGACTTCGACGAACTTGCCCGTGCCGAACAGGACCATCGCGCCGCCGTTCGGGCCGACGCCCACCTCCGGCGCAATGGTGATGGGCTGGCGTTGTCCGCTGGCGTCCTGCGCCACCGTGAGCGGCCTGCCCTCGAGGGCGAGTGCCTTGCCCTTCTCGCTCCAGGGCGCGTCTCCGGAGAAGTCGAACTTCCACAGGTTGCCCTGGGTGTCACCGGCATAGAGAAGGCGCGTGGAACCGTCCGAGGCGGCGTAGTCGCCCACGGGGCCGAGCGCGTTGACCGCCGTCATGTCGGCGGGGTCGGGGAGCACGATCTTGTGGTAATTGAGGCCACGCTGCCAAGGGTCGGCCGCCCCCTTGTCGAGCGACAGCAGAAAGAGTGCTGCGGCCTTGTTCTCATTGCCGTTGTTGAAGCCCGAAGGCACGACCGCGAACCAGCGGTAGACGGCCGGCTTCCCATCCTTGGCCGCGACGGTGCGCAGTTTCAGGAGCCGGGGCGCATGCGTCACGTAGCCGATGTCGGCGTCGTCGTCTTCGGTGAACTCCCACAGAACCTTGCTGGCGTCGAAGGCTGCCGGGTTCGTCACGTCGAGCGCGAAGACACCGCGCGCCCCGCCGCCCAGACCCGACACCAGCGCTGTCCGCCAGCTTCCGTTCGCCAACTGAACTTCACCCGCTGCCGCGCTTCCGTCGACATACGGCTGATGCCCATAGTCCGGTGAGGTGTAGCTGCCGAGCCCGGCACGCAGCGAGCCCGGCACATAGGCGAAGAGCTCCTCACCGGTGTACGCGGCGAAGGCGTGCAGCATGCCGTCGTTAGCGCCGACGTACACCGCGTGTCGACGGCCCTGGTTGGCCGTTACGAAAGCGTCGTACCCCGTACCTTGCACTGTGGTGCTCGGCGCAGCGACGAGCAGCGGCGTCGAATTGACCACGTCGCCCATGACCGAATCGCGCATCCGGAACAGGCCACTGGCCTTGTCCGCTTCCAGGCTCCGATCACCGCGGAGATAGGCCACGCGCTTCTCGCCCAGATCGTCTTTCTCGTTCGTCTGCGAGAAAGGCGCTGCGTTCAGTGCATCTGCCCACGCCTTGTCGCTGGACAGCGACTTCCAGTCGAACACGGCGCCGGCACGGGTGCTGAGCGACGTGAAGATCTTTCGTTCCTCCGGCGCATTGGTCGCGGTCAGCAGGCTGCCCGCGCTCCAACTGGGCTTGTCTGCCTTGGTCACCACGCCTGCGCCGGCGTCGTAGGTCAGCGGATATGCCAACAACGACCCGGACCAGCGCGTGCTGTCCAGTTGCGGGATGTAGATGCTCGTGCCGCTGGCCGCGACCCGCGTGCTGGACAACGCACCGCCCGCGATGGTGCCGCTCGCGGCGCCGGCCTTGGCGAAGATCTGGCGGATGGCCGCGATCATCTCCTCGGGCTTGCTCGCGAGAAAGTAGTTCGCGGGCTTGGGCAGGCCATCGTCGTCAACGCCGGACTGCCATTCGGCATTGGAGATGACCTCGGTGCCACCTTCTGCCGGCGCGGTGACGAAGGGGTTGCCGTCCTTGTTCTTGTCGTCGAACCCACCGTATTTCGCGGCCAGGTAGTAGGCGCTGCCGCGCTTTCCCTGGCGGATCGACCCGTCGCCGCCTTCGTCGACGTCGATGGTGTAGGTCTTCACCCGAACGTCGGGGTGGTCTTTGCGGATCTTCTGTGTGTTCGCCCAGTACGCCAGCCCCGCCCAGGCGAGCGAGCCCCAGTCGGACCCGGTGTTCAGGCTCGCCATGTTCCCCGACGTGATCTGCGTGCCGTTGTTGTACGCAAAGGCACGCGGGCCTGCGTCGTTGCCGCGCGTCATGAGGCCCGTCTTACCGGAAGGCACGGTGTACGGCTTTGCCTCGGCGTTCTCGAACGCGCCGACGATGCCGGACCAGAACGCCGTGTCGGGCTCCATCCCGGCAAGGTCCGCCGCCCGGGAGCCAGAAGGCCATCCGTCCAGCCCGTCGTTCGACAGGCCGGGCAGCGAATGCTCGTGATGGGTGTTCAGGTCGCCAATGGCGACGACGTAGTTCCGCTGGCAACTCGCCGTCACCGGGTCCCAACTGGATTGCGCGCCTGCGCCCCATCTCGCGGTCTCGTTGTAGACCGGGAAGCCGTCCTTCATGGCATCGCTCATGCCTGCGGTGGCCTGCGGACTGGGAGCTTGGCCCTGGAGATAGCGCAGCGATTCGTAGTACAGCTCACCGATGGTGTCGTAGGTCTTGTAGGTCCCGGGAACAGGCCCTGTGCGCCCAAATTGATTCAGGTAGTTCACGACACCGCTCGACCCTTCAGAACTGGTCAATGGGTTGGCCACGAACACATCGGTGGTTGCGTCCCACTCAGCCGCCTCGTTGGCTATCTTCTCGAACCGCGCGTTCTCGGCCGTCGGACCGGCGAACTTCATCGGCGCACGCAGCACGCCGCCGTAGCGCGCGTTGGTGTTGTCCATCAGGTAGCCGAAGGCGGCGAAGCGCATCTTTTCCGAATAGGTCTGGATGGTGCCGACCGGCTTGTAGTGGCCACTGGGTTGCTTCGCACAGAGGTCACTGCGCCGCGGCCCTTCCGCCTTCGAGCAGACTGCCACGCGGGCGAAGTATGGACCGGGGCCATCAGGGCCGTAAGCCTGGTCGGCGCCCGGGTTGCCGCAGCTACCCGACGAGGTCGAGCCGATGAACAAGCGGTCGCGGCAGCTCGCAATACGGATGCTGCCGCTGGCGCCCGCGCTGCCCGCCAGCGGCGTCAGCTTGTCCAGATCGCCACTCAGCAGCCGGGCCGGAAAGTTGTAGCTCGCGTTGTAGAAGTTATCTTGAAGGACGGCGCGCTGCAGCACGGTTTCGGTCGGCGTGTCCTTCACCCGGTCACCACCGGTCATGGCGTAACGCAGCATGTCGATGGCCGACGACGCGGCCCAGTTCAGCAGGTTGCCGCTCCACTTGTTGGCACAGACGATCGCCTTGCCCGAGAGCGTGGCGTTTGCCGTGCGCTTGAAGTGCCCGTCTACCACGGCATAGTCGTAGCAGCCCATCGGGTCCCAGTAGCCGATGTACGACTTGGTGATGTCGAAGTTGCCGCGGTACGCGGCGCCCGTCGTCGGAAACTCCACCGACAGATCGAGCACCATGTTCGGCTTGACGCGTGAGGTGGTGGAGAACAGCGGTTCGTCCGCCAGCAGCGCGTCGGGCGGTACGGTCGGCGTGGAAGCGGCTCCCGCCAGCAGTGCGGCGGTGCTCGAGAAAAGCACCATCGCCATGGCGGCGTGCGACCAACCGTTCTGTCGAATCGAGAACATCTGACCCTCCCTCTCAAGGGCAACCGGCACTGACGGTCGGTTTGTACACATTGGTCTGCAGCACGACCTGCGTGTCGGCATCGACGCCGAAGCCGATGGCGGTCACGCGAAAGATGTGGGTCGCGTTGCCCGCGCTGGCGTTCTCCAGACGGTTGCCCTGCCAGCCGCCGTTGTTGCGCATGACCTCGACGATGTAGCGAGGCAAGGCCGCGGAGGTCGCGCCTTTGCCGACGACGTACTTCTGGCTGGTGAAGGTGCCGTAGGCGACCGAGGTCTTGCTGCTCGGCGACAGGTCGGCCGTCATCCACGCTGGCGTGGTGCCCGGTTCGCTCGGCGCGCACAGGCCCAGGTTCGCGCCGCTGCCGCAGCCTTCGACGAATGGCGCAACGTCCTTGTTGTTGAATAGGCAGAGCCGGGCCGCCGTGCTGGCGTTGGGGCCGAGGATGTCGAGCTCTGCATCGATCAACGCCGCCTCGGCGGCCTGCAGCGCGATCTCGTTGTCGCGGTCGTTGCGGGCGCTGCGCTCATTCACGAGCGACAACTGGGCAGCGCCGACACCGAGGACGGTGACGACCACGAGCAACAGCAGCACCATGATCAGCGAGAAGCCGCGGGACCGATGGCGCCAGGCGTTTCGACCGAGAGTTCGGTTCATGTCGGATCCTTCATGACGTTGCGCAGCATCAGCGTGAAGGTGGCGACGGAACGGAAGCGGCCGTCGTCCGGTGGGTCGAAGGACACGTCCTTGAATTCCGGTCCGAGGGGATAGAGCGTGTAGGACTGGCCGCTGCTCTGTTTCAGGTCGCCATTCGCCCGGTCGCTGCGCACCACGATCCCCACGCGCACGGCGACCACCTTCCGCCATTCGACGGTGGCCTGCGCCCCGGCGGCCTGTGCCTTGAGCCCGATGCCCTTGGCATCGATCCATGCATCCGGCACGCTGTCGCCATCGGCGTCGTAACCGTAGACGACCTTGAACTTCTCGACGCCGCGGGCCAATTGCTCCGCGGTGAAGCCGCCCTTGTCGGTCCGGTATTTGCAGTAGAGCGCCGGCACGCCGTCATCACCCACGGAAACGTAGAAGAAGCTCCAAACACGATCCGCCGCCGTCGGCGTGGCA
>CALRYR010000023.1:0-17358 GCA_943372425.1 Variovorax sp. YR752
TTGAACGGGCTCTATCTGAAAAGCATTGCGGCTACGCCTGCGACTGCTGAAAGTCCATCCTGATCAGGCCCGCCTCCATATCAAGCTTGGTCCGAACGAGGTCTGGCAGGTAACGGGTCACGACCTCCTCGTAATCAAGAGTGGCGGCAACCCAAACGATGTTGATGCAGGCGATCACACGTTGCTTGTACATGACGGGCACTGCAATGCTGGCGCACTTGACGTGTTCCAGTTCCCTGCAGTTGCTGTAGCCACTGGCACGCGAGCTGGCAATCATCTTGTTCAAAAATGCCTCGTCGCGGCTCAATGCGTTGTCCGGATCCTGTGAACGTTGCAGTGACGTCAAGATCTCACGCCGCTCGTCGTCAGGGCAGAACGCAAGGTACGCTCGCCCAAGAGGGCTCTTCAGGAGGTGTCGCTTGCGGCCGATCATGCCCACATCGACTGAGAATGGGCTGAAGCTGTGTGTGCTTTCTCGAATGACCATCGCGTCGTTCTCGAAGGTCGCAAGATCGGTGGGCCACAAGACCTTCTCGCCGAGACGTTGCAGCAACGTCGCCCCGAGTGTGCGAATCCATTCTTCATCGATGAATCCTTCGCTCAAGTGCCGCACCGCATTGGTCAAGCGAAACACGCTGTCCGAGACACTGCGGTAGAGCAACCCGCGGTCCTCCAGGGTCTCCAGGATTCGATAAACCGTAGGCCGTGGAAGACGGAGTTCCGTCGCGATCTCGTGCGCGGTCGAAGCTCGAACCGTATTGAGATACTCGAGAACTTTGAGCCCGCGATCCAGCGAGCAAATCTTCTTATAGGTCATGAGGGCGTTCTTCCCGGGGTAACGTCGGCACTGGTGTCGGGGTGAGGCAGGCGCTTCGCATGAAGCACGATCACCAGCCGCGAAGGCTACACAAGCAACGAGCGACGGTACAGACGGGAATCCCTAGGAAAGGCCTGAATCATTCGATGTCGCGACAGGCGACGCCTTGACATCGCCGCCTTCGAATTTCTGCGGTCAAACAGCGTCAGCCACAGCTGGATCAGGCTTGCGGAGAGGCTGTACATCCTCTGCGCCTCGCGTGGCGCGAGAACACCCGATCGGATGTCCTGGCAGAGCTGCAGTTTGAACCGGGGCGCATGGTGCCGATACGCGGTTTGTGGCGACATGAACGCTCTCATTCGCAAAAGCCCAGCAAACGTGTCGGCTCGGTTCGCCAGGCCGACCCGCCGCTGAGATCGCTCCTCACAAGAGCGGCAAACTTCTGGCGGCGCCAACAGGGTGGTACTTGCGACCGTAGTAGGCCAGGCCCAGATGCTCTTCCGACTCGACCCGTACTGTGGCGATGGCACAGAGGAAGATGCTGTGCGTTCCTGCCTCGATGGTCTGGACGATACGGGTATCGAAATTGACCAACGCGTTCTGAAGCACTGGCGCGCCAGTCTCCAGAACGCTCCACCGGTCAACCTGAAAACGCTCCTGAACCGTTGCCGCGCCCGAAAAGGTCCGGGAAATATTCTCTTGCTCGGCCGTGAGCACATTGACGCACAGCACACCATTGCTGCTGAACACCTTGTGCTGCCGACTGTTGCGGTTCATGCAAACCACCAGCATCGGTGGATCGTCCGTCACACTGCACACGGCAGATGCCGTAAAGCCACCAGGGCCGGCCGGACCGTCGGTGGTGATCACAGTGACCGCGCCGACGAGCCGAGACATGGCTTCTCGGAAATTGAGTTGGTCAATCATGGTGTTCTCCGCAACGCTCAGTGCGAATGCATTGCAAGTTTCTCTTCATTGTCTTGTCTCTCTGTCATGTCCTATGGCAATAGATGCTCTTTGCGCGCAGATCATGGGGGAAGGACGTCGCCCATCACCGGCCTGCAAACGAAGATTAGCGCGACAGCAGGCGTACGAACAAGCACGCCATTCGTTCTGTCCGGTCCGTGTATCAAAGCTTTTTGAGGAGCGTTGGTTGAGCGGCTTCAGTAGCCATGACTCCGCCGCCGCACTGACAATGAGAGAGGGAGCTGCGATGGATCGCCAATTACAATTGACACATTCCATTCGAAGTCACAAGGCGTTCGATGCCCCAGACGTTCCGGAGAAGGCGGATATTTAGGGGGGAGATAACTCGATAAGACTGGCCAGAACACCAGCCCAATGCGGAGTGCGCATTCACCGCTTCTGAGAAGCGACGCACTCCGCCAATTCAAGCCGGACAAGGAAGATCCCGGCGTCGTAGACGAAGCCGCAGCTGCGGCGGCTCGCCACGCTGGCTTAGATTAGCTGCCGAATTTGGCCGTCAACCCAGCCAAGGCCCCATCGATGTCTCCGCCAATGCCCTTCGGAGCCATGTCCACCATGGGCGGAGGAACGTCAGCTTCGATGGTGTAGGTCACTTCAGACCCAGCACCGTCGGCCGCCACCACAAACGTGGCGTCGAGGCTCTTGATCGGCGGCGCGCCGGGAGGTGTTTCCTGACCTGGCACGAGCTCGTATGTCAGCGTCATTGCACCATCATCGAGGACCTTGATGCGATCGAGCATGGTGTTGCCACGCTTGAAGAACACCTTGCGGTCGCCATTCGGCAGCATTTCAACTGAATTGATGTGAGGCTGCCAGGAAGCGAAGCCGGCAAAGTCCTTCACAAATTTCCAAACGTCCGGTGCGCCAGCTTTCAGCTTAACGCTCTTGCTCACTGTGACAATCGTCATCGCTATTCTCTTTCAGGTGGTTGCACTGCGACAGGCAGCCGCATACGTACCCGGCTGTCGTGACTGCATTGCAAAGTCGACGCGACCGCCGGAAAATTCCCAGAACGTTTCGGTTCCAGGATCGTCTCGATCAAGACGTGTCTCAGTCTAAAGGGCAAGTCGAAGGCGCTGCGGCGGATCTCGGCTTGTGTCCGCAGGGTGTATCAGAGGCGGGGGCTGCGCGCGTGCCGCGATTGGCTCGGCACCGTGTGACTAGTGCTCGATTTGAAGCGCCACCAGGAAGCGAGACACCATGTTGTAAGCCGCCACGGTGGCCACGAGCTCCACCAGCTGCTCGTCGTCGTAGCGCTGCTTGAGCGCGAGCATCAGGTCATCCGGCACGACGATGTCGCGCGTCATTGCATCCGTCAGTTCGAGCACCAGGCGTTCTTCGGGGCCGAAGATCTTCGCGATGCTGGTCTCGGACACCGCTGCGATCTTTTGCTCGCTCACGCCTTCGCGCAGGGCAATTGGCGCATGCGCCTGGAATTCGAAAGGCGCGCCGTTCAGCACGGCGACCCGCAGGATGATGAGTTCACGCAGCGCTGCGGGGACACCCGTCTGGTTGCGCACGGCGGTCAGCATGCGCTCCCAGCCGCGGGCGATCGGAGCGCTGTTGAGCAGCACTTGGTAAAGCAGCGAAACGCGGCCTCGTTCCGCCAACAGACGGGCCTCGACGTCTGCAAGTGCTGGCCGCGTTCCCGGGACGACGAGCCCCACGCGGATTTTATGGCCGTCGCTCATTGGATCAGGTCAATGGGTCGGGCGCGTACCAGCATGCACACCCGTGTGATCTCCAGCCGGAAGCGCTTCAATGCGCTTTGCCTTCGGTGGGCCAATCACGCGCAGCAAGACCATCGAGACAAACACCATGAAGACAATGAGGAGAAGAACGGGTTCGTAGTGACCCGTGCGGTCGAAGTAGATACCAGCGGAAACCGGGCTGACCGCGGCGCCGGCCGTTTGCATCAGCAGCCCGATGGCTGTGAGCATCGGAAACACCTTGAGATTCCAGTAGCTGCTCAACAGCACCATGGGGCCGACTTGGACCGCACCGAACCCCACCCCGTAGATGACGGCGTATCCATAAAGACCTGCCGAGCCGGTCGCATAAGCCAAGGTGAGAAGGCCCAGCGCGAACAGCACCAGAGCGCCGAAATAGGCCAGCCGGGGGCCGATGCGCTGCGCAATCGACCCGATCCCCAGGTTACCTGCCACCAATGCCGCGGAGATGATCCCGATGGTCGCAGCCGCCGCCACCGGCGAGTGGCCCAGATCGCGCAAATGAGCCTGTGCGTGCGCAATCACGAAGGCCGAACCGCAAGTGGTCGAGAACATGCAGAAATAGATCGCCCACAGAGCGGGTGAGCGCAGAGCGTCGCGGACCCGCAACTCCGCCCCGTTCGTTTCACCGGGGGGCTGAAAATTCAGTTTGGAGCGGCTCTTTGAGAGACGTTCGCCATCAGCACGCTCCCAAACTGCGAGCTTTGCAGCGTCCGGCTTGTCGCGAACGAAGAACAAAGCCACCAAGAGACCCATTACCGAGAAGGCGAAGAACACCCAGCATCCCATTCGGTAGCCGATCGTCGAACCTTGAATTGCTCCGGTCATGACCCAGACAAACACAAAGCCGCCGAGACCCACGGCTGCAAAGAGCACGGACAAGACAAAGGGACGCCGGTGACCGAACCACGCGGCGGCGGCCGTCTGGCAGGGGATCACACTGATGAACGCAGCAGCCAGACCCATCACGCCAAATGCCAGCGCTGCTTGCCATGGCGCCGTCACCCAGGTGGCGAGCGCAACCGATGCCGAGCCCATCAAGATGCAGCCGATGATCAGACACCGGCGCACGCCAATTCTCGTCACCAGCGCCGCGACCCAGGGCGCAGCCAGACCATCAGCGGTCATGTTCGCGGCGATGAGAAGGCCTAGTGCACTGCGTTCCCAGTGCAGTTCCGACGTCATATAGGTGCCGAGAACGCTGCCGCCATAGATGGGCAGGGCCAGGCCAACCCACATCATGAAGCACAGCGCACCCAGGACACTCCAACGTGATTGCAAATTCATTGTCATCGAGGACCTGCCAATCGAAACGGGGGCTTATCCAATCACTCGGCGGTGGATGGATGAATTGTTGAGTGAGGGCGCGGCCTGCCCTGCGCCAAATGGACGGTTTGGGTACCGATAATTCAGGTCAGGGCCGCACGAAGCTTGCGCTGATCCGTCCACTGGGTGTCCGCGCACGTTGTGCGAGCAGTTGGCGCGCACAGCGTCGAGACGCCCTTGCTACTTATCGCGCTGAGTCGCCGATTCGAACAACGCCTGCGCCTCTTTGGGGGAAAGCAACTTCAACTTGAGCGACAGCGGGCCGCCCATGCCATGCAGTTTCCCGCCCTCGGCCAGCGAACCCACATCGATCGGCTCACCCCCGATGTCCCGGATCAACTGGGCTGCCTTCTCCTTGGCTTGATCATCATCTCCGGAGAAGAAGATCGCACCGCTGTCACCCTCTGGCGGCAGACCCCCGGCAAAAACGGGAATCGGCTCGTAGTTGAACGTCTTCACCACATGCGCGCCCGGAAGCAGCGCGGCGACGACCTCACTGGAGCCTTGACTGCCAATGTCAATGAGATCCTCAGGGCGAGGACCCCGGCGATTGTTGGTGGTATCGATGACCACCTTCCCAGCCCAGGAACCTGCGGCAGCAACCGCAGCAGATGTCTTTTCCCATGGCGTGGCGAGAATGACCAGGTCGGCATCGGCCAGCATCTGCTTCGATTCAGCCGCGCTCACGCCCGGTCCCAGTTTCTCCACCAGCTCCTGCAAGGACGCGGGTCCCCTGGAGTTGCTGAGGATGACACGGTGGCCGCCCGAAACCAGCTTCGGCACCAGCATTTGCGCCATTTTTCCAGCGCCCAGAATTCCGATGATCATGATATTTTTTCCTTTTGATTGAGTGGGGGAGTACCGGGCTACGCTTCTTTTTCGATGACGTTGCGCAGCACGCCGATCTCCGAGATCTCGACTTCGACGACGTCGCCGTGCTTCATGAACAGCTGGGGCTTCCGGCGTACACCCACACCGCCCGGTGTTCCGGTCACGATCACATCGCCTGGCTCGAGTTCTGTGAACGTGGAGCAATACGTGATGAGTTCAGCAATCGAAAAGATCATTTGCCGGCTGGTCGCGCGCTGAACCTCGACGCCGTTCAGCCGCGTGCTGAGATGAAGCTCGGGGTCGTCGCCGAATTCGTCAGCCGTGCTCATCCAAGGCCCGAATCCGCCGGTGTGCCAGAAGTTCTTGCCCGGGGTCCACTGCTGCGTGTGGCCTTGCCAGTCACGCACCGATGCGTCGTTGTAAGGCGCATAGCCGGCGACATGCTTCCAGACCTGATCAGAAGGAATGCGTCGCCCGCCCTTCCCGATGATGACGGCGATCTCGCCCTCGTAGTCGAGCTTCTCGGACTCGGGTGGCAGCGGAATGACACCTTGGTGGCCCACCTGCGAGTTGCTGAAGCGGCCGAAGACTGGCGGCTTGAGTGTGGGCTCGCGCTGGGTTTCCGAGCGGTGCTCTTCGTAGTTGATACCGATGCAGATGATCTTCGGCGGATTGGGGATCACCGGCAGAAACGTGATCTGCTCAGGGGTGAAGTCAGGCTTCGCGCCTTCTACAGCCGCAGCAACCTCCTGCAGCGCACCCGCTTCCAACACGCTCAACAGGTCGGGAAATTTTCCGCCGAGACGTTGCGTCAGATCGATGACGCCGCCTTCAACCCAAACACCAAACCTTTGCGCACCTTCAACTTCAAAACTCAGCAACTTCATGGTTTTGTCTCTCTGTCATATTTTTAGGAATAGAGGCGCTCTCGCTGAGGGAACACCTTCTAACTTCCGGGTAGCCCGGTCGCCTGAATCAAGAATAGCCGGCCGCTAGACCTTCGAACAAGCGCGCCATCCGTTCTGTCCGTCCTGTGTATCAGGAACCATCGGTGACACACAGGTGAGCCAACTCTTCGGCATTGGTCGTCGCATCAGCGAGGCTTCGCGTCGGGCTGCATGACGCGAACGTTGTCCGCGACCAGCAGCTCCATGTCAGTCAACTGCTGGATCTCATCGACGGAGAAGCCCGGCGCCACTTCTTCGAGCACGAATCGGTCGCCTCTGCGCACGAGCAACGCGAGGTCCGTCACGATCATGTCGACGCACCGAGGCGCCGTGAGCGGATATTTGCACTCGCGCACGAGTTTCGAGCGGCCTTTGCTGTCGCTGTGCTCCATGACGATGATGAGCTTGCGAGCGCCGGCGATCAGGTCCATCGCCCCGCCTATGCCACCTCCGACCTGGCCCGGCACGCTCCAATTGGCAAGATCGCCGTTTTGCGCCACCTGGTATGCGCCGAGCAGCACGGCAGAAAGCTTGCCAGAGCGGGCCACTTCGAACGACACCACGCTGTCGAACAAGGCGCCGCCAGCCCGCATTTCAATGAAGCCGCCAGCGGCGTCGAAGAAGTCGGGGTCGGGGACACCGTCATCGCCGAGCAGCTCGTAGCCCAACGCTCCGTTCTCAGCGTGCAGCGTGATGCTGCGACCACCAATATGCGAAGCGACCAACGTAGGCAAGCCGGAACCCAGGTTGACGTAGCCGTTCTCGGGCAACAGCGCTGCGGCGCGTTGAGCGAATTCCATCCGCGACAGCGCGGGCTTGCCAAAGTAGTCGCGCCGGCTGTCTGGCGCCCGACGCCTCATCGCGCCCTTCGGTACCGCCATCTTCTTGGTGGCGAGCACAACGCGCGCCACAAAGATGCCGGGCAAGCCCACCCGCTCTGGCGGAATGACACCTGCCTCGACGATCTCCTCAACCTCGACAATGGCGACGCGCGCGCCCTTGGCGAAGCTCGGATGGAAATGCATGCTGCTGCCGCGAAACTCGACATTGCCATTCGCGTCGGCACGGAAACCTCGCACCAGCGCATAGTCGACCGGCAGGGCTTTCTCGAGCACGTACTGTTTGCCACCAAACTCGCGCAACTCCTTGCCTTCGGCCAAAGGCGTGCCCACAGTCACCGGGCTGTAGAACGCTGGCAGCCCTGCACCCGCGGCGCGCAAGCGTTCAACGAGAATCCCTTGCGGCACCATTTCAAGCTGCACCTCGCCGGCCGCAGCGCGTTGCTCCACGAGAGACGGAAAACCGGGCCGTGCCGAGAATGACAGCACGACCTTGCTGACCTGCCCATTTTCGAGGAGCAGCTCCGGGCGGTACTCCCCAGCGCCCAGCGAGTTGGCGACCACGCACAGATCGCGCGCTCCCTGATCCTTGAGCGCCATCACCAGGCTGTTCGGATAGCTGTGGCCGACACCAAAGCCGGCAATTGCGATGGTCGCGCGGTTCGGAATATCGGCGACGGCCGCTTCGGGCGATGCGAATACTTTTGTCATTTTTACTTTTCAGTGGTGAGTGGCCGGAAACGCAGCAACGCTGCTTCTTCTCCCGCATCGCAGAACACTGCGCTGACGGGCTGACCCATCTGAAGTTGCGCAGGATCGCAGTCGATGATGTTCGTCAGCACGCGTGGGCCTTCCTCGAGTTCGACGAAAGCGAGCACATAGAGTGGCGTCTCGCGGTACGCACCTTCACCACGCCGGACAGGGGTGAAGCTGTAGATCGAACCACGCCCGCTGGCCTCGAACCATTCGACG
Organism: Variovorax sp. YR752; assembly: GCA_943372425.1. Classification (GTDB taxonomy): domain Bacteria; phylum Pseudomonadota; class Gammaproteobacteria; order Burkholderiales; family Burkholderiaceae_C; genus Variovorax. The sequence goes on from CALRYR010000023.1 coordinate 8,450, forward strand.
GCGTCGTGGCCACACTCCGGGCAGAACTGCCGCGGATACCAGATGACGAACCCGCACTTGGGGCAGCGCGGCAGCATCAGCTTGCCGGCTTTGGTGCCATCCCAGAATGGCTTGGTGTCCGCTGTGATAGCCGGTGCGGGCACCGGAAGTTTGACGTCACTCATGCATCACCTCTACCAAGAACCAGGGTTGCGCTGCACAGGCGCGAGACGCCACCGCCGGTGCCGTGTGCCAATGCAAGCTCGCAATCTTTGACTTGCACTTCTGGATGGGCTTCACCGCGCAGTTGTCGAACTGCTTCGATGATCTTGACCATGCCGCCTTGATAGCCGGGATGGTTGTTGCACAGGCCACCGCCATCGGTGTTGACCGGGAGCCGTCCACCGACGCGCAAGGCGCCGTCGGCAGCAAAAGGGCCGCCCTCGCCTTTCTGGCAGAACCCCAGATCCTCCAGCGTCATCAGCACCGTGATGGTGAAGGAGTCGTAGATGGACGCGTAGTCGATGTCGGCGGGCGTGACACCCGCCTCCTTGAACGCAGCAGGGCCGGACCACACGGCGGCGGTGTAGGTCACATCCACACGTCCACCCATGGTGTGTTTGATCGCTTCGCCATGACCGAGGACCTTGACCGACCGACGCGTCAGACCTGCTGCAATCTCCGGAGTCGTGACGATCACTGCGCCACCGCCATCGGTGACGACGCAGCAATCCAGTCGCCGCAACGGATCGGCAACGAACGGCGAAGCGAGCACATCGTCAACGGTGACGGGCTTTCGCAGCAAGGCGTTCGGGTTGTACTGAGCGTGAAAGGAAGCGGCCGCTTTCACTTCAGCCATCTGCCGCGCAGTCGTTCCGTACTCGTACATGTGCCGCTGCGCAGCCAGTGCGTAGATACCGATGTTGGTCTCACCGTACGGCGCTTCAAACGGATACTCCGGTGTGTCCGGCGGCAGCTTGGCGCCGCGCACGATGCCGCGAACGCGTGCGCCTTGCGTGACCAACGCGATCCTGCACTTGCCGCTCGCGACCGCCAGCGCCGCGTGACCGACGTGGCACAGATAGGACGATCCGCCGGTAAAGGTGGAATCGGTGTAGCGCAGGTTCTTGAGGCCGATGTATTCCGCAAGGGAGATGGCACCGAAGCCGAGTTGGCCATTGCAGAAATAGCCGTCGATGTCCTGCAACCCAAGCCCCGCATCGGCGAGGGCGCCCCTCGCCACGTCGGCGTGAATCTGCGCCGCTGATCGATCCGGCAGGTCTCTGCCGGGGTGCTCATAGGCACCGATGATGACTGCCTTGCCTTTCAAACTCACACGCTACTCCACGACACATTTCGATATCACGAGGTTATCGACGTCGTGTCGTGGCTGCCCGGCATGCGGCGCAAGTGTCCGCCGTGTGAACCAAGTGGGTCGGGAAAGACAAGGCCGGTTGATTCAGCCCAATCTACCGTTGCGGACTGACGGTGGCCGTGTCTGCACGCATTTCCCTTGCCCGACGTAGCGGCGCGATCAGCAGGGCCACGACGCCCACGGCCGCCACGGTGGCCGCACCGCCGAGCACGATGGCAGGCACCGTGCCGAACCAATAAGCAGTCAGGCCCGATTCGAATGCGCCGATCTGGTTCGAACTGCTGATGAAGATGCCGTTGACCGCACCCACCCGCCCTCGCAACTCGGCTGGCGTGCGCAACTGCACCAGTGCGCTGCGGATGTGGATGCTCACCATGTCCGCGCCACCGATTGCGGCGAGCAGCGCCAAGCTGAGCGGGAGGCTATGCGACAAGCCGAAGGCGACGGTCAGAACGCCGAACATCGCCGTCGCGCCAAGCAGCATTGCGCCGACACGCCGTTCCACGGGCCGATGGGTGAGCCACAGCCCGACGGCCACCGCGCCAATCCCGGGCGCAGCGCGCAGCAGCCCGAGTTCGACCGGCCCGACCCGCAGCACGTCGAGCGCGTAGATCGGCAACAGTGCGGTCGCTCCGCCGAGCAGCACCGCCAGCATGTCGAGAAGCATTGCCCCGCCCAGCACGCGGTCGCGCCAGATCACATGGATGCCGGCGAAGGCAGCGCGCAGGCCGGACAGTTGCGCCGGCTTGTCTGAACGACCCGGCAACGTCGCTGCGAGCATCGCTGCGCCGACGAACAAGGCCAGCGCTCCCCCATACGCAGCCTCCGGGGCGAGCGCGTAGAGCGCACCGCCGATGACCGGTCCCACCATCGTGCAGATTTTTGCGACCGAGGTGACCCAGGCCACGGCGCGGGGCACGTCACCCTCTGCGACGACGCTGGGCAGCAACGCGGTATTGATCGGGTGCTCGAACGCGCGCGTCGCCCCAGTCGCCAACGCCGCTGCAAAGAGCAGGAAGGTGATGCTGACGCCGGCAGGGATCAGCAAGAGGAGCGCGCCTACCGCCAACGCGTTGAGCAGTTGCGCGAGCATTGCCACGCGGCCGGGTGCAAATCGATCCACCCACTGGCCAGCCGGCAGCGCGAAGGCCAGGCTTGGAACAAACTGCACGAGCCCCAGGAGGCCGAGATCAAGTGCGGAGCCACTGACCTGGTAGAGATGCAGCCCCAATGCGAACGCGAGCAACTGGCTGCCGAGTGTCGAGCAACAACGCAACAACCAGACGGATCGGAAAGCGCCCCGTAACGGCGAGAATTTCGCGTTCACTTCAGTGAACGATCGGAGCCGGAAGACACATCGGTGCGCACTACCAATCGATTCCAGCGGTCTCGAGGTTATGTTCGATCTCCGCCTTGGCCTCGCGCAGCACGGGCAGGAAGCGCGAGATGGCTGCGTCTTCGGCGATCAACGAGGACGGCCACACCGTGCTGATGCAGCCGAACACCCTGCCCTTGCACAGCACCGCCAACGCGACACTGCTGCAACGTTTGTAGGGGACCTCGTCAGACGCGCAATAGCCATGCGCCTGAACCGATCGGATCATGTGGATGATGTGGTGCGAGTCCCGTGCCGCGCGATCCTCCGGCGCCTGGGACTTGCGCAGGTGCGCCAGAATTTCACGGCGCTGCTCGTCGTTGGAAAACGCCAGGTAGGCCCATCCCAGTGGCGTAGACAACATCGGAATCCGCCGGCCGACAGCACCCAGTCCAATCGATTGCGGACTGAAGCGGTCCGTGCTTTCCCGCACGACGATGCCGTCATCCTCGAAAGTAGAGACTGCGCTCGGCCACTTCAGTTCTTGCCGCCGCCCAAAGAGCACCGGCGTCGCCACCGAGACGAATACGGATTCGCACGTCATCCCCCCGCTGAGACGACGCACCGCAATGGTCAGTCGATAGACATTTTCATCGGGGTTCACGCGCTCGACATAACCGCCGTCGACAAGCGTTTCGATGATGCGATACACCGTCGGCAAGGGCAATTTGAGCGCTTTGGCGATGTTTTGCGCCGAGGCGATCCGTACCGTGTTGAGGTAACCGAGAACGTTCAGTCCGCGGTCAAGGGTTCGAAGTGGCGTCGTCATGTCTCTTCCAGCAGTCCAGCGATACCAATTTGCACTCGCAAGCTTTTGCGGATGCTTGCACCATCGCTTTGCCACGCGAACGCGGCCTCGTAAGATAGTTCTGTCGCCATGGCGGCGCAGGAGGGAATGACCCGATACCGCTACTTCAAACCCGTGATACGGCCGAGATCGACGACGAGAAACACGCCGAACAGCCAGCCGCTGCGCGTATTCCCTGCCGACACAGAGGGCCCCATCCTGTTCGGGTTCAGAAAGTACTGGAGCGAGGCGTTGATCAACACGCCGGGAGCGAGTCCATACTGACCGTGCACATCGAATGCGAACGTGTCCCGGTGGACGGGGTTGTTGCCATAACCAAACTGTTGTTCGAATGAGGCCCGTCCTTTGCTCAACTGCAAATAGCGCCAGGTCGAGCCGATCGATGCGATGGGATTGTTCTTGAGGAAACCACCGTATTCGACGCCCGCGAACGCTTCGAGAGGAAATGCCTGACCCGCGCCTGGCGTGACGTATGCCCCACCATAGAGTGCGACGTTGGGAGGAAAGGGGCCTTGGGCATCCGCTTCTTTCCAGATGACCTTTCTTGCCTGGCCGTAAAGGCCCCACGTGCCGCCATCATGCGTCGAGACGGGAATCAGAGAGCCATCAGGACCAGGAACGGGCACCGGGAAACTGCGGTCATCGACGTATGGCTTCGTGTTGTGATAGACGCCTACCTCGGCATTCAACGGATGCTGGCTGTTGGAAAAGTCCGACTTGTACATCAGATTTCCGATGCCGATCCAGCCCTTGCGGGTGTCGGCGCCATTCCATTTCCAACCCGTTGACGTGGTCTGAAGGTCGTAGTTGTCTTCGACCACCGCGAACCCCAAGCGGGCACGGTCCGACAGCGCGTACGACATCTGCACGCCCCAGAGTGACTTGTCCCGCGGTGGCACGCCCAACGTGATGAGGGGTGTCGCGGCAAAGCATCCGGTGCACATGTTCGCGACCATGAAATCGTCCGTCAGGTTCATGCGCCCGTACTCAACACGAAACTTCTCATCGAAAAATTCGTGCGACAGCGTCAGTTTGACGAGATTTGAATTCGTTTGCGTCGGGGGGAACGGCGCAAGGCCGGCGCCGACTTGCGACGAGAAGTTTGCCGTGTTGTTAGAAGGCGGCTGCCACAGCTCGGTGAAATGGAGCTTTGTGTTGGGCACGCCCATGAGCTTTTGAAGATCGGCATTGGCCGAGAAGCCCAGTTCAAAGTAATCGACGGACCGGCCCGTCGAAACACCGACCGAGGGATTCTCGAAATGCCCGTTCGCAAGGTACAGGCCGAGCTCGACCCCGCGCTCTGCGAGCGCATCGCCAATCCCGCTCAACGGCCCCGTTCTCGCGGGAGGAGCACCGGGCGGAGGCCGTGCGCCGACGTTCGCGGCACTCGGCGGGTTCATCTTGGTTTCGTTCTGATTCGGCAGGAAAACGCCTTTGACGGATCCTGTCGCGTTGGCAGGATCCAGCGGCTTGTCAGCCGTGGCTGGGGCGCTGATGTCCTGCGCGTTGGGTGGTGCGCCAGCCTGTGCAGTGACTGTCTCCAGATCCGGGCCGGCAGCCATTGCAGTGAGGGACGAGAATCCCAATGCAATGAGCGCTGTCTTGGCATGACGCGTGATGTCCGTAATTTTCTTCATGTCTCTTTCCTTATTTTTAGCTTCACTGGGACGGAATCTTTGATGCGGTCTCGACGCTGGTCACAGCAGCGCCGGCAAGTCGATGGGACCGTGCGATACGGGCCGTTGCCGGTTTGCCCTGTCGATGTCGACTAGCGCGCCCCATAGCGCCTGCGGGGCAGTGGCGCTGTCGAACAAGCCGCTGCACAAGGCCTCGACCTCCGCAGCCACCTTTTCATCGACCACCCCTACTGCCAACCGCCTGAACTTCGACATGGCGGCCGCCGTGTCGAAGGGCAGCTTGGGGTCGCCCCATGCGTCAATGACGGTCTTGCGGGCCACCATCTTTTCGCCGATGAAGAGCTCGACAGTGGCGGGATAGGCCTGCGGCGTGAGGCTTTGCAGCTGCTCGTCCGCCACGACCTCGACCATGTGCGCCAGCCGCGACATGTCCGCGCTGCGCACCGGGTCCTGGCGCTCGATGTCCAGCAGATGCTGCGGGCTCACGCCTGCCAGCGCGATGTTGTAGGCACAGCTCGTGATGCGAGAAAGCCGGCTCGTTTCGGTGTCGTGGTGGCCCACCATGCGGGCATGGGCGGGCGGCAGCTTCACTCGGATTCGGGTCAGATCCGCGTGCGCGATGCCTTCGTCGAGCAACTGCCGGAAGGCCTCGATGGCCGCGATGTTGTGCTTGGCCATGCAATACGGCTTGATGCTGGTGCGCTGCACCGCGGAGCCTCGCTGGAAAAAACCTTCCAGGACTTGCGGCGCCAGCGCAATGCCGTGCAGCGCCGGGAGCGACGAGCCGTCGAGCAGCGTTCGGTCGCCGCTGAATCCCCGTGCTGCGCTCAAGGCAGCGGCGCAACCGGTCCTGGCCGCCATGCCGAGCAGCAGCCATCGCGCCGACGTCCCCGGGCCGGCCGCCACGCCCGCGCTCGCACTGCCGCCGGGACGACCGTTGGACGCCGTGAGTGCGATGGCCAGTGCGTTCGCAGTGCGATCGGTGTCCAGGCCCAGCAGCGTCGACGTCACTGCCGCAGTGGTGATGGGTGCCAGCAGCAGCGTCGGCCAGATGCCGTTGTGCAGTATTTCGGGCCCAGAAAGCGCCTCGCCCAGACAGGTCATCACTTCGTAGCCCGCATGGATGCTCGCGACCAGGCGGCCCGAGCCGATCCGCCCGGAAGCGGCATCGGCAGCGAGCGCCAGCGCGCTGAGCATCACGACGGCCCCCGGCGTTGTGCAGGACGCCATGTGCATGTCGTCCACCTCTGTCAGCCGCGCGGTCGCAGTGGCCAGGGCGATGGAATCGAGCACGGACCCATCGAACACCGCCGGCACGCCGGCACCACCGTTTTTCAGTTGGTGAAGCTGCACGCCTTCACCGGATGCCCTGCCCGCGATCCACGCCCCGACGGTGTCGAGCAGGTGAAGGGGCAAGGATGGGTCAGCGTCTTCCCTCGCGGCGGGTGGCAAGCCGGAGGTGAGGCGCTGCGCCATCGTGTCGATACGGGTCATGAGGGAAAGCGTGCGTTGTTGGAGTGAGGCCGAGACCGGCGTGGATTTGAACTTAAATCTCGAATAACGAGACTAGGTGCAAACACTGACGCAACCGACATCTGTGGCAGAACGTGCTCCTTAGCCATTTCTCCTCAGGAGAGCCCATCTGAACATCAAGCTCATCACGGTCTTGGTTCTGCCATTCAGGATTGACTGTCGTATCTCACAATGCTAGATTTAGTTCTCAAGCCGAGGCGATGACCCCCGCTCGATCGCGTTCAAGGCGACGCATGGGTCGCGCATCGTCAGCCTCCGCGAGCTGCATGTTCGCGATCCGTAACGATGAAAAGCCACTGCCTGAACGGCTCGGCGTTGTCTGTGCGGGGAAGGTGCATCGCAGGTCGTCGCCCGTGTGCCCGGCCTTACCTGACCCGCATCAATTCTTTTTTGAAGGAACTGCTTCCATGAAACTGGCTTTTTTCGACGCTTACCGCCTCGGCCTCGTCGTCGGCGACGACATTGTTGATATCTCTACCGAGGTGCCGGCCTATACCGAGGCCACCGCAAGCCAGGCCATGACCTGGCTCATCGAAAACTTCGAGGAGAAGAAGTCGGCGTTGTCGAAGGCGGCTGAACAAGGCCCGCGCATCCCGTTGGTCAACGTACGGCTTCGTCCTCCGATCCCCAAGCCGGGGAATATCGTCTGCATGGCGGTGAATTACATGGAGAACGGCACGCTGGCCGAGCGTCCGCTGATCAACGCGTTTCACAAGGCGTCTTCCGGCGTGATTGGCCACGGCGACACCATGGAACTGCCGGATATGGCGGCCTCGGTCTTCGAGGCCGAAGCTGAAATCGCGCTGGTGATCGGCCGCCGTGCGGACAAGGTTGCCGCTGCCGACTGGAAAGACTACGTGTTCGGGTACACGGGTTTCATCGACGGTTCAGCGCGTGGCGTGAAACCGGATCGGAATACCTTCTTCCAGATGAAATCGCGCGCCACTTTCGCGCCGCTCGGCCCGTGGATCGTGACGGCGGACGAGATCGAGGATCCCCAGAAACTGAATATCGCCATGCGCGTCAATGGCGAGATCCGGCAAGACTTCAATACCGACGACATGGCGCACAGCATTGCCAAATCCATCGAATGGCTCAGCCATATTCATCCGCTGGAGCCCGGCGACATCGTCGCGACCGGCACCAACCATCGGGGGCTCAGCGCCATTCAGAACGGCGACCGACTGGAGCTGACGGTCGAGCGCGTCGGCACGCTGTCGGTCGTTGTCCGGGATGATCTGAAACGAACCTGGTCGACCGAAACCCGCCTGGAGCGCCAGACCAAGGGGCTGCCGGCCCTGTCGCCCCAGTTGTCGGGCAAATACACACCGACCAACTAGGCGCAGTCGAGCGACACCGCCGCACTCAACGTCAACCGGCGCCAGCGGGCCGCGCATAAAAAAAGGACCGCCACAGCGGTCCTCGTTTCCAGCGCCAGGCGACAGGATTATTCGCTCAGCGGCAGGCGGCCGCCCGTGGCCCAGGTCGCCATGTGATTGGCGAAATGCAACCAGCCTGCGGGCTTCGTGGTCGCTGGAGCGGCTTGCATCCGCGTGGTGGATTGGGATTCGGCAGCGCTGCGGCCGGACGGCGACTTGCGGTCGTCAAAGGTGCCGTTGGTGGCGAAGGTGGTGGTGCTCATGGGGAACTCCTGTACATACCATTGAAGGCTTGAGGCACAGGCCGTTTCGAGCGGCTCCTCAAGAATGGACCCCAGTTTAGGGAAAACCCTAGGCCATGGCAAGCCCACGCTTCAGAAGCCTCCCCGGCGCGAGGTGACAGTCCGGCGCGGGTGGTCAGCTAGCATGCTTGATTCACAACGACCCGACGAAGATCGCAATGTCCAGTCTGAACAAGATGCTGTCGCTGCTCGAATTCTTCTCGATCGAGCGACCGGTCTGGACGTCCGACGAACTGCTGGCGCACAGCGGGCTGTCGCGGCCCACGGGGTATCGGTACTTCAAGGAACTCTGCGATTCCGGATTGCTGCGGCGCGCTGACAACGGCTACTGCCTGGGGCCCCGCATCATCGAGATGGATTACTACATCCGGCAGAGCGACAGATTGTTGATGGCCTGCCGGCCGGTGATGAGCCAACTGGCGCAGGAAACCGCTTGCGACGTGCTGCTGGCCACGATCTACGGCGCAAGCATTCTGGCCGTCCACCAGGAGATCGGCGCCAAGTCAGGGCCGCTGGCGTTC
>CALRYR010000024.1:0-17346 GCA_943372425.1 Variovorax sp. YR752
CTTGGTGTGTCGAGCTTCGATTTCGAAACCGCCCAGGACGTGCTCGCGTCGGTGCGTGGCGCCGATGCGGGTGCGACGCACATTGCCGCCGACCGGTTGTCGAACGCGGCACCTGCCGGCGTCGACCTGTCGAAGGCGGCAACCGACGCCGCAGCGCCGGTCACGGCGTCGATCTATCAACTGGACGGCCTCGTGCGCCGCGCCACGTCGTTGCAGCTCACCGCCGATGCGCGCGGTGCTGCGCATGCGGCGCTGGGTGTGTGGCCTGGCCCGAACCCGGTGCTCGACGAGGTGACGGCATGATCGATTCCATCTTCGGTTTCGGCCAGGGCCTGATCGACGCGAACTGGTGGACCGCCGGCGGCTGGCCGGTGCTCTGGGCGCTGATCAAGATCATCTGCGTGCTGCTGCCGTTGCTCGGTGCCGTGGCTTACGCGACGCTGTGGGAGCGCAAGTTCCTGGGCTGGATCCAGGTCCGCCACGGCCCCAACCGCGTCGGTCCCTTCGGCCTGCTGCAGCCCATCGCCGACGCGCTGAAGCTGCTGACCAAGGAGCTGATCAGCCCGTCCGCGGCGTCGCCCGGGCTGTTCCGCCTCGGCCCGATCATGGCGATCATGCCGGCGCTTGCCGCCTGGGTCGCCATCCCCTTCGGTCCGGAAGCGATCCTCGCGAACGTCAACGCCGGCCTGCTGCTGATCATGGCGATCACCTCGATCGAGGTGTACGGCGTGATCATCGCCGGCTGGGCCTCGAACTCGAAGTACGCCTTCCTGGGCGCGCTGCGCGCGTCGGCCCAGATGGTGAGCTACGAAATTGCCATGGGCTTTTGCCTCGTGGTCGTCATCATGGTGACGGGCAGCCTGCACCTGGGCGATGTGGTCGCTTCGCAGGGCAAGGGCATGGGCGTCAACATGGGCCTGGGCTTCCTGTCGTGGAACTGGCTGCCGCTGCTGCCGATCTTCGTGGTCTACGTGATTTCCGGTGTGGCCGAGACCAACCGCCACCCCTTCGACGTGGTCGAAGGCGAAGCGGAAATCGTGGCCGGTCACATGGTCGAGTACTCGGGCATGGGCTTCGCGATCTTCTTCCTGGCCGAATACGCCAGCATGTGGTTGGTGTCGATCCTCGCCGCGCTCATGTTCCTGGGTGGCTGGCTGTCGCCGATCGGCTTCCTCGATTTCATCCCGGGCTGGATCTGGCTGGGCCTGAAGACCTTCTTCGTGCTCACGCTCTTCATCTGGATCCGCGGAACCTTCCCGCGCTTCCGTTATGACCAGATCATGCGTCTGGGCTGGAAGATCTTCATTCCGGTCACCCTGGTGTGGCTGCTGGTGGTCGGGGGCTGGATGCAGACGCCCTGGAACATCTGGAACTAAGCGGAGAACCCCACGATGTCTTCAGCTGTTGCTGCTTCCACCTTCTCGGTCAAGGACTTCCTCAAGAGCTTCATGCTCACGGAACTCCTCAAGGGGATGGTCCTGACGGGACGCTACGCGTTCCGCCGCAAGATCACGGTCCAGTTCCCCGAGGAAAAGACCCCGCTGTCGCCGCGCTTCCGCGGCCTGCATGCCCTGCGCCGCTACGACAACGGCGAAGAGCGCTGCATCGCCTGCAAGCTGTGCGAGGCGGTGTGCCCCGCGGTGGCGATCACCATCGAATCCGAAGTGCGTGACGATGGCTCGCGCCGCACCACGCGTTACGACATCGACCTGACCAAGTGCATCTTCTGCGGCTTCTGCGAAGAGAGCTGTCCGGTGGATTCGATCGTCGAGACGCACATCCTCGAGTACCACGGCGAGAAGCGGGGCGACCTGTATTTCACCAAGGAAATGCTCCTGGCCGTGGGTGACCGCTACGAAAAAGAGATCGCTGCCAACAAGGCAGCCGACGCGAAATACCGTTAACGGCAGACGCCCTCAAAGAAAAATTCCATGGACGTCAAGACTGGCTTCTTCTATCTGTTCTCGCTGGTGCTGCTGTTCGCAGCCTTCCGAGTCATCACGGCGCGCAACCCCGTGCACGCCGTGCTCTACCTGATGCTTGCGTTCTCGCAGGCATCGGCCGTCTGGCTGCTGCTGCAGGCCGAGTTCCTGGCCATCGTGCTGGTGCTGGTCTACCTGGGCGCCGTGATGGTGCTCTTCCTGTTCGTCGTGATGATGCTCGACCTGAACATGGACAGCCTTCGACAGGGCTTCTGGAAGCATTTCCCGCTGGCCGCGCTGGTCGGCGTGGTGATCGCGCTCGAGATGGCGTACGTGCTGATGGGCGGCTTCCGTGAACTGCCCGCGGCTGCCCAGGCGGCCATGACGCAGGGCGGCTCCAACACCAAGGCGCTGGGCATCCTGCTCTACACCGAGTACGTGTACCCGGTGCAGATTGCTGCGGTGATTCTGGTGGTGGCGATGATCGCCGCCATCGCGCTCACGCTGCGCCAGCGCAAGGACACCAAGTTCATCGACGTGAGCGAGCAGATCCACGTGAAGGCACGCGACCGCATGAAGCTGGTGAAGGTCGACGTCACGCGCGCCGCGCCGCCGCCGCCCCCGCCGGCCGAACCCGCGCCCGCCGCCACCGCCGCTCCGGAGAAGAAGGCATGACTCTGACCCTCCCTCATTACCTGTCGCTCGGCGCGATGTTGTTCGCGATGTCTGTCATCGGCATCTTCCTGAACCGCAAGAACCTGATCGTGCTGCTGATGTGCATCGAACTGATGCTGCTGGCGGTCAACATGAACTTCGTCGCCTTCTCGCACTATCTGGGCGACATGCACGGCCAGATCTTCGTGTTCTTCATCCTGACGGTCGCCGCCGCCGAATCGGCCATCGGCCTGGCGTTGCTGGTGCTGCTGTTCCGCAACAAGTCGAGCATCAATGTCGACGAGCTCAACACGCTCAAGGGATAAGGCTTTCTCATGAGCGCAACACTTTCCGCATCCACGCTGCTGGCGGTCCCGATGGCGCCGCTGGTCGGCGCTGCACTGGCCGGCCTGTTCGGCACCAAATTTGGCGGCAATCACATCGGCCGCAAGGTCACGCATTCGCTGACCATCCTCGGCGTCGCCATCGCCTTCCTGATCTCCGCGATGACGCTCAAGAGCGTGGTCGTCGACGGCGCGCGCTTCAACGCCACGCTGTACGAATGGATGATCGTCGGCGGCCTGAAGATGGAGGTCGGCTTCTTGGTCGACGGACTCACCGCCATGATGATGTGCGTGGTGACCTTCGTGTCGCTGATGGTCCACATCTACACCATCGGCTACATGGAAGAAGACGAGGGCTACAACCGCTTCTTCGCGTACATCTCGCTGTTCACCTTCTCGATGCTGATGCTCGTCATGAGCAACAACATGCTCCAGCTGTTCTTCGGCTGGGAAGCGGTGGGCCTGGTGTCGTACCTGCTGATCGGCTTCTGGTTCAACAAGCCGACCGCGATCTTCGCGAACATGAAGGCCTTCCTGGTCAACCGCGTGGGCGACTTCGGGTTCATCCTCGGCATCGGCCTGATCGCGGCCTACGCCGGCACGCTGAACTACGGCGAAGCCTTCGCCAAGGCCGATGACCTGGCCAAGCTGACCTTCCCCGGCACCGAGTGGATGCTGGTGACCGTGATCTGCATCTGCCTGTTCATCGGCGCGATGGGCAAGAGCGCGCAGTTCCCGCTGCACGTGTGGCTGCCCGACTCGATGGAAGGCCCGACCCCGATCTCGGCGCTGATCCACGCGGCGACCATGGTGACGGCCGGCATCTTCATGGTGGCGCGCATGTCGCCGCTGTTCGAGCTGAGCGACACGGCCCTGAGCTTCATCCTCGTGATCGGCTCGATCACAGCACTGTTCATGGGCTTCCTGGGCATCATTCAGAACGACATCAAGCGCGTGGTCGCGTACTCGACGCTGTCGCAGCTCGGCTACATGACGGTCGCGCTGGGCGCGTCGGCCTATTCGGTCGCCGTGTTCCACCTGATGACGCACGCGTTCTTCAAGGCGCTGCTGTTCCTCGGCGCCGGTTCGGTGATCATCGGCATGCACCACAACCAGGACATCCGCTGGATGGGCGGCGTGCGCAAGTACATGCCGATCACCTGGATCACCTCGCTGCTGGGCTCACTCGCACTGATCGGCACGCCGCTGTTCTCGGGCTTCTACTCGAAGGACAGCATCATCGAAGCGGTGCATGAGAGCCACTTGTGGGGTGCCGGCTTCGCCAACTTCGCGGTGCTGGCGGGCGTGTTCGTCACGGCTTTCTATTCGTTCCGCATGTACTTCCTGGTGTTCCACGGCAAGGAGCGCTACGACCAGAATCCGGACGCGCACCACGATGCGCATGACGACCATGGCCACGGCGATCACGGCCATGGCCACGATGCCCACAAGCCGCACGAGTCGCCCTGGGTGGTGTGGCTGCCGCTGGTGCTGCTGGCGATCCCTTCGGTGGTGATCGGTTTCATGACGATCCAGCCGATGCTCTACGGCGACTTCTTCAAGGACGCGATCTTCTTCAACCTGGAGAAGCATCCCGCGATGGAAGAGATGAAGGACGCGTTCCACGGCCCCTGGGCCATGGCGCTGCACGGCCTGACGACCATGCCGTTCTGGCTGGCACTCGCCGGCGTAGTGGCGTCCTACTACATGTACATGATCAATCCGGCGCTGCCGGCGGCCATCAAGCGCGCCTGCGGCCCGATCTACCGCCTGCTCGAGAACAAGTACTACCTCGACTGGATCAACGAGAACATCGTGGCGCGTGGCGCCCGTGCACTCGGCACCGCCTTCTGGAAGGGCGGCGACCAGGCCCTGATCGATGGTGCCGTGGTCAACGGTTCCTGGAAGCTGATCGGCCGCATTTCGGGCGTCGTGCGCTGGATGCAGTCAGGCTACATCTACCACTACGCGTTCGCGATGTTGCTGGGCATCTTCGTGCTCATGACGTACTTCGTCTGGTTCAACAAGTAAGCGTGCGCGCTGGAGAAAAAGAAAAATGGGTTTGTTGAGCCTTGCCATCTGGGTGCCGATCGCCTTCGGCGTCCTGCTCCTGGCCATCGGCCGTGACGACCGTGCGAACATGGTCCGCTGGATTGCGCTGGTCGGCGCCATCGTGAGCTTTCTGGTCACGATTCCGCTGTACACGCGCTTCCAGCTCGGCACCGCGTCGATGCAGTTCGTCGAGAAGACCAGCTGGATCCAGCGCTTCAACGTGAGCTACCACCTCGGTGTCGACGGCCTGTCGGTGTGGATGGTGCTGCTGACAGCCTTCATCACCGTGATCGTCGTGATCTCGGCCTGGGAGGTGATCACCGAGCGCGTGAGCCAGTATTTCGGCGCCTTCCTGATCTTGTCCGGCCTGATGGTCGGCGTGTTCTCGGCGCTCGACGGCATCCTGTTCTACGTCTTCTTTGAAGCCACGCTAATCCCGATGTACCTGATCATCGGCATCTGGGGCGGCCCGAACAAGATCTACGCTGCCTTCAAGTTCTTCCTGTACACGCTGCTCGGTTCGCTGCTCATGCTGGTCGCGCTGATCTACCTGTACAACAAGTCGGGTGGGAGCTTCGACATCCTCACATGGCACCAGCTGCCGCTGGCAAGCGGTGCCCAGAGCTTCCTGTTCTTCGCCTTCTTCGCGGCCTTCGCGGTGAAGGTGCCGATGTTCCCGTTCCACACCTGGCTGCCCGACGTGCACGTGGAGGCACCCACCGGCGGCTCGGCCGTGCTGGCGGCCATCATGCTGAAGCTGGGCACCTACGGCTTTCTGCGTTTCTCGATGCCGATCGCGCCTGATGCGTCGCGAGAGTGGGCCTGGCTGATGATCGCCCTGTCGCTCATCGCCGTGATCTACGTCGGTCTGGTGGCGCTGGTTCAGAAAGACATGAAGAAGCTGGTGGCGTACTCGTCGATCGCGCACATGGGCTTCGTCACGCTCGGCTTCTTCATCTTCAACGAACTGGGTGTGTCCGGCGGCATCGTGCAGATGATCGCCCACGGTTTCGTCTCGGCGGCCATGTTCCTGGGCATCGGCGTGCTGTACGACCGCGTGCACTCGCGCCAGATCGCCGACTACGGCGGCGTGGTCAACACCATGCCCAAGTTCGCCGCCTTCGCGTTGCTGTTCGCCATGGCCAATTGCGGCCTGCCGGGCACTGCCGGTTTCGTGGGCGAGTGGATGGTGATCCTCGGTGCGGTCAAGGCCAACTTCTGGGTCGGTTTCGGCGCCGCCACGGCGCTGATCTTCGGCGCGGCCTACACGCTGTGGATGTACAAGCGGGTCTACCTGGGCCCGGTGGGCAACGACCACGTGAAGGAACTGAAGGACATCAACGCCCGCGAGTTCCTGATGCTGTCGCTGCTGGCCATTGCCGTGCTGTGGATGGGCCTCTTTCCGAAGCCTTTCACCGATGTGATGGATGCGTCCGTGGTCGATCTGCTGCGCCATGTCGCCGCGTCCAAGCTTCCCTGAAATCCACGCTGACAAGAGAACGAGATGATTGACAAACTCAGCTGGATGACGATCTACCCCGAAGTGGTGTTGCTGGTCATGACCTGCATCATCGCGCTGGTGGATCTGTCGACGACCGGCGCACGCCGCACCCGCACCTACATCCTGTCGCTGCTGACGCTGGCGGTGGTGGCGGCATTGACCGGCGCCAACGCCTACAACGGCCACACGGTCTACGGCTTCGGCGGCCTGGTGGTAAGCGACCCGATGGGCAACTGGCTCAAGTGCTTCGCGACCGTGGCGTTGATGGTGACGCTGGTCTACGGCCGGCCCTATGCCGCAGACCGCGGCATGCTGCGCGGCGGCGAGATGTTCACGCTCAGCATGTTCTCGCTGCTGGGCGGGTTCGTGATGATCTCGGGCAGCAACTTCCTGATGATCTACCTCGGCTTGGAACTGCTCACGCTTTCCAGCTACGCCCTGGTGGCCCTGCGCCGCGACAACGCGACCGCCAGCGAAGCCGCGATGAAGTACTTCGTGCTCGGCGCCATGGCAAGCGGCTTTCTGCTGTACGGCATGTCGATGATGTACGGTGCGACCGGTTCGCTCGACATCAACGAAGTGTTCAAGGCCATCGCGAGCCGCAAGGTGAACCATCAGGTGCTGGTGTTCGGCCTGGTCTTCATCGTCGCCGGCCTGGCGTTCAAGGTCGGTGCCGCCCCGTTCCACATGTGGGTGCCCGACGTCTACCAGGGCGCGCCGACCGCCGTCACGTTGTTGATCGGCGCGGCGCCCGAACTGGCCGCCTTCGCCATCATCATCCGCCTGCTGGTGGAAGGCATGCTGCCGCTGGCCATCGACTGGCAGCAGATGCTGGCAGTACTCGCCATCGCGTCGCTGCTGGTAGGCAATCTGGCCGCCATCGCGCAGACCAACCTCAAGCGCATGCTGGCTTACTCCACCATCGCGCAGATGGGCTTCATGTTGCTGGGTCTGGTGGCGGGTGTGGTCAACGGCAACACCTACAACGCACAGTTCGCGTACAGCGCCTCGATGTTCTACGTTGTGACCTACGTGCTGACAACGCTCGCGAGCTTCGGCATCATCCTGCTGCTGGCACGCGAAGGCTTCGAGAGCGAAGAGATCACCGACCTGGCCGGCCTCAACCAGCGCAGCCCGCTGTACGCCGGCGTGATGGCCATCGCCATGTTCTCGCTGGCCGGTTTGCCGCCACTGGTCGGCTTCTATGCCAAGCTGGCCGTGCTGCAGGCGCTGATCGCGTCGGGGCAGGCCATCTACATCGGCCTGGCCGTGTTCGCGGTGATCATGTCGCTGATCGGCGCGTTCTACTACCTGCGCATCGTGAAGGTCATGTACTTCGACGCGCCCGTCACCGCGACCACCGTGTCGGCGCCGCGCGACGTGCGTGCCGTGCTGACGGTCAACGGCGCGCTGATCCTGATCCTCGGCATCGTGCCCGGTGGACTGATGACGCTGTGCGCCCAGGCCATCGTCGCCACGCTGGCGAACTGACCGCGGCGTGTCACAGAGCGCCTCCGTCTGGCTGGTCCTGCTGCTGGCCCTGGTCGCGGCCAACCTGCCTTTCGTGAACGAGCGGCTGTTGGCGCTCGTCCCCGTGGGTGCCAGCGGAAGGAAGTCGCTGGCGATTCGCCTGGCCGAACTGGTGGTGCTCTACGTCGTCGTCGGCGGCATCGGGCTGCTGTTCGAGCGCCGGGTGGGGCAGATCGCACCGCAGGGCTGGGAGTTCTACGCCATCACGGGCGCGCTCTTCATCGTGCTGGCCTTTCCCGGCTTCACCTGGCGCTATCTGCTCAAACACAGGAACTGACACCATGGACGACGCGCATCTGAAGGAAGAGGGCATCTCGAGCGAATTGCTGTTCCAGGGCAATTTCCTTCAGGCCAAGCGCGACACCGTTCGCCTGCCCGACGGGCACACGGCCACCCGCGAGTACGTGATCCATCCGGGCGCCGTGGTGGTGGTGCCGTTGCTGGACGACGGGCGGCTCGTTCTCGAGCGCCAGTACCGCTACCCAGTCGGCCGTGTCATGACCGAATTCCCGGCCGGCAAGCTCGACGCGGGCGAGTCGCCGCTGGTCTGCGGCCAGCGCGAACTGCTGGAAGAAACCGGCTACACCGCGCGCGAGTGGGCCTATGCCGGTCTGATGCATCTGGCCGTCGGCTATTCGACGGAGATCATCCACATCTTCTTCGCCCGCGGGCTGACGCTCGGTGATCGCCAACTCGACCATGGCGAGTTCGTCGATGTGTTCACGGCGACGCCGCAGGATCTGTTCGACGGCTGCCGCGACGGCCGCGTGACCGACGCCAAGACGCACAGCTGCATGGTGTGGCTGCAGAACGTCCTCTCGGGTGCATGGACGCTCGACTGGCAGACACCACCGGCCCTGAGCGGCGGCTGAGAGGGCTGCTTCGCGTCCAACAAGGCCGTCGAAGAACAGCGCGCGACCGGCCTGATCGCCTGCCCGATGTGCGGCGAGACGTCCATCACCAAATTGCTTTCTGCCCTGCGCTCAACCGGAGTGGGTGCGAACGCGCCAGGGGCAACCTGCGCACCGACGTCCACCGTGGCCAGGACGGACTCGCCCGAGGCGCGATGGATGCGCACGATGCGCGAGGTGATAGCTAAACCGGAGGCGTCGGCGAACGCTTTGCCGAGGTGAATACTGAACTCAGGCGCGCACTTGCAGCGCCCACACCCAGAGCAGCCGTGGAGTCAATAGAAAGAGTGTGGTCGTGAGGCCACGCGGCGACAGTCGCTCACGCCAAGTCCAGTGCCGCGACGCGAGGCAGCGCAACGCATGTCCACGTTCGCCATCTCGCAGGTAGCGCATCGTAGCGACGTGTGCGACGCGTGCGAGCAGGTGAGCCTTCTCAATCTCCGCTTCCGGTGGCACTTTCAGTTGCTGGCCGATCTCGTACCAACGATGGATGTCCATGCCGCGACCGGACTGCGACTGCGATGCGAACTGCACGCGGTATGACCAGACGTATTCGGGCACGAATCGGCCCCATGCGCCGCTGTTGGCAATGCGTACCCAAAGCCCCCAGTCGCCAACGTTGCCGTCACGCGCGCCACGCATGTGGCTCAGGTAAGTCGCACGGTCGAGCAGAGCGCTGTTTGGCGGTAAAGACTCAGTGAGGCACCAGCGCCAAGCGGGTCGGGCCATGCCCGGGCCGTCTTTGCCGTACAAGACGTCGCACTTCTTGGTGAGTGCCATGTCGACGTTGCTCTTCTCGTCCATCACGTGATTGCGACCGAACCAAATCTTGACGCGCGCATCGGTTTCGTTCTCGCAGGCCATCGCCAGCGCCGCGAGGCCACCAGGATTGAGCTTGTCGTCGTCGTGCAGGAAAAGAATGTGCTCGCACTTTGCAAGAATCGCCAGCGCCCATTGATTTTCGAAGTTGCCCTGTGGCGGATCGTGCTTCACATGACGGATCAGCGGTGCGAGAGGGCTTGCGGCTATCACTTTGGCATTCGCCTCTCGCATCACATCGTTGCTGTTGTCCCCGATCAGTACCTCGTTGATCAGATCGAGGTCCTGCTCCGCCACGCTGGCGATTGCCTCTGCCAGCTGTTCCGGTCGGTTGTAGGTTGGGATGAGGACAGAAATACGCATGGTCATGGTTGTTCTCAACCCCTCATCGCTGCAAGCGTCCTGCAGGCCACCATGCAATGAGGGTAATGTCTGACATGTATTCGCCGAATTTTGCTACGGGGAATGGCTCGGATGTTACTAACTTTGTGCTACGCCTTTCGGCGTAGTGTCTTGCCCTGACGCCGCGCAACTCCGCGATCGACCATCGAAAGCGATCTGGACTTGCTCAATATGTGACGCTCTGCACTTGAAGATAACAAGTTGTAATGTTGCGCAAGTATTACTTTTGTGTACACTTTGCGCAAGATCCCGATGTGCGTTGCAACGTGACGAGAAGCGGGTTTGAGCATCCGAGATGCTGGGCTGAGGCACGCGGTGTGCCCATGACACGTCTCACTCACTGAAAGCAGAGCCAATGAAAATTCTCATAACAGGCAACATGGGGTACGTCGGATCCACGCTGTCCACGTACCTCAGGGCTCAACATCCCGATGCGGTGCTGCACGGCTTTGACAATGCGTACTTCGCACATGGATTGACCGGTGCGTTGCTCGTTCCCGAGCGAGCCCTCAACGGGCAATACTATGGTGACGTGCGCACGCTCTCGCCCGATTTTCTGAAGGGCTACGACGCTGTTGTGCAACTGGCAGCGATTTCCAACGACCCGATGGGCGATCGCTTCGTCGACCCGACGATGGCGATCAACCAGGGCGCTGCCGTGTCGATCGCCAAGGCCGCGGCTGCGGCCGGTGTGAAGAACTTCGTGTTCGCCTCAAGCTGCAGTGTCTACGGCGTGGCCGTGGGCGGCGCGCGCAAGGAAACCGATGGGCTCAACCCGGTCACGGCCTATGCGAAATCGAAGATCGGCACCGAGCGCGAGCTGGCCGAGCTCGACACCGGCATGACCATCTCGTGCCTGCGCTTCGCCACCGCCTGCGGCATGTCGGACCGACTGCGTCTCGACCTCGTGCTGAACGACTTCGTGGCCGGCGCGCTCAGCAAGGGCCAGATCACCGTGCTGTCGGACGGCTCGCCGTGGCGGCCCCTGATCGACGTGGCCGACATGGCGCGCGCCATCGATTGGGCCGTCGAGCGCCCTGCGTCCAACGGCGGCCGCTACCTGGCGGTTAACGTCGGCTCGGACGACCGCAACTACCAGGTCCGCGACCTGGCCCACGCCGTCGCGGCGGCTGTGCCCGGCACCGACGTCTCGATCAACCTGTCGGCGCCTGCCGACAGCCGCTCCTACCAGGTGGACTTCGGGCTCTTCCGTTTGCTGGCCCCGCAGCACCAGCCGCTGGTCGACCTGAACGCGTCGATCCGCAACCTCATCGACGGCCTGCAGCGCATGCGCTTCTCCGATGCCGACTTCCGCTCGTCCAGCCTGATCCGCTTGCACGTGCTGCAGGGCCACCTCGATGCAGGTCGCCTCAATGCTGCCTTCGAGTGGCAGCGTTTCGACGCCTGACCCTTTCGACTTCCCCCGGGCCTGCCGGCCTGGCATTCATCCGTTTTCAGGAGTTCCGACATGGTCAAGGTCGTATTGCTTGCCGGTGGGTACGGAACGCGTCTCAGCGAAGAGACGACGATCCGCCCCAAGCCGCTGGTCGAGATCGGCGGCAAGCCGATCATGTGGCACATCATGAAGACGTATGCGCACTACGGCTTCAATGACTTCGTGGTGCTCGGCGGCTACAAGGTCGAGGCGATCCGCGAGTATTTCCTGAGCTTCCAGGGGCGGGGCACGGACTTCACCATCGACCTGGGCAGCGGCAAGGTCGACTGGCTCGAAGCCAAGGCCGAGAACTGGCGCGTGACGGTGCTCGACACCGGCATAGAAACCATGACCGCCGGCCGGATCAAGCGGGCGCAGAAGTACCTGGAGAACGAGCGCTTCTGCCTGACCTACGGTGACGGCGTCTCCGATGTCGACATGGACAAGCTGATGGCCTTCCACACGGCCGCGGATGCGCACTGCACCCTGACCGCGGTCACGCAGCCGGGTCGCTACGGCGCGTTGCACCTGACGGACGACGGCACCAAGGTCCAGGGCTTCCGCGAGAAGGGCGCCACCGACGGCGGCCTGATCAACGGCGGCTTCTTCGTCTGCGAGCCCGAGATCTTCGAGGTGATCGACGGCGATCACCAGATGTGGGAAGAGGCGCCCATGTCGCGACTCGTCGAGCGCGGCAAGCTCGCGAGCTACCACCACACCGGCTACTGGCAGAGCATGGATTCGCTGCGCGACAAGCAGGTGCTCGAAGGGCTGTGGGCCAAGGGCAATGCACCCTGGAAGGTCTGGAAAGACTAGCGCTCCCGGCGGCGCCGCCACTGCGCCGCACCAACAAAAGACAGTTCCATGATCATCGTCGACACAGCACTGAAGAAGCGGCACGCCGCTGGCAAACCCATCAAGGTCGGGCTCATCGGGGCCGGCTTCCAGGGGCGCGGCATCGCGCTCCAGATCGTCAAGTCGACGCCCGGCATGCGCCTGTGCGCGGTCGCCAACCGCCGCATCGAGCCGGCGATGGCGGCGTTCACCGAGGCGGGCGTCGAGCCGGTGCGCTGCGATACCAAGCAAGCGCTCGAAGATGCCATCGCTGCGGGCCAGCCGGCCGTGACCGAAGACGCGCTGGCGCTCGCCACCGCCGAGGGCCTGGACGCCATCATCGAAGTCACCGGCTCGCTCGACTACGCAGCGACCGTCGTGCTCGCGGCCATCGAGGCCGGCAAGCACGTCGTGCAGATGAATGCGGAACTCGACGGCACCGTCGGCCCGATCCTCAAGCACAAGGCCGATGCCAAGGGCGTGGTGTTCACCTTCGCCGACGGCGACCAGCCGGGCGTGCAGATGAACCTGTTCCGCTTCGTCGAAGGCATCGGCGCCAAGCCGGTTCTCTGCGGCAACATCAAGGGGCTGCATGACCCGTACCGCAACCCGACGACGCAGCGTGCCTTCGCCGAGAAGTGGGGCCAGAAGGCGGCGATGGTGGCGTCCTTCGCGGACGGCACCAAGATTTCCTTCGAGCAGGCCATCGTCGCCAACGGCACCGGCATGCAGGTGGCCCGACGCGGCATGCTCGGCCCCGATTTCTCCGGTGGCAACCCCGGCGCACCACTGGTGCCGCTGGAAGACACCGTGGCGTCCTTCGCGGCCCACCTGGATGCCGGCGGTCCCGGCATCGTCGACTACGTGGTCGGCGCGCGGCCCGGCCCCGGCGTGTTCGTGCTGGCCACCATCGGCGATGCGCGGCAGGCCCACTACCTCAACCTCTACAAGTTGGGCACAGGGCCGTACTACTGCTTCTACACGCCGTACCACCTGTGCCATTTCGAGGTTCCGACCTCGGTGGCGCGGGCCGTGCTGTTCGACGATGCGGTGCTCACGCCGATCGCCGGTCCGCGCGTGGGCGTGATCGCCGTCGCCAAGAAGGACCTGGCGCCCGGCGAGCTCATCGACGAGCTCGGCGGCTACGAGGTCTATGGCGTGGCCGAGAACATCGACGCCATCCGCGCGGAGAAACTGCTGCCGATCGGCCTGGCCGTCGGCTGCAAGGCCCGGCGCGCCATCGCCAAGGACACGGCGCTGACCTTCGCCGACGTCGACGTGCCCGCGGGGCGGTTGATCGACGCGCTGTACGCCGAGCAGGAAGCGCTGTTTGCGACGCCTGCGCAGCAGTCATCCTGACCTTCGACCTTTCTTTTTCCTCAGACCTCCGGTGACGCCATGAAATTCCTGCCCACGACCCTGAAAGACGCCTGGGTGATCGACCTTGAGAAGCGCGGCGACGCGCGCGGCTTCTTTGCGCGCTCCATGTGCACCAAGGAGTTCGAGGAACACGGCCTGCTGACGCGCTTCGTCCAGCAGAACGTCTCCATGTCCGCCGAGAAGGGCACGCTGCGCGGCATGCACTTCCAGCGCGGCGATGCGGTCGAGGCCAAGCTGGTGCGCTGCACGCGCGGCGCGATCCTCGACGTGATCATCGATCTGCGCCACGACTCGCCGACTTATCTGAAGCACGAGGCCTTCGAGCTGACCGCGCAGAGCCACCGTCAGCTCTACGTGCCGCCTGGCTTCGCACATTCGTTCCAAACGCTGACCGACGACATGGAGGCGACGTACCTGGTGTCCGCGCCCTACACGCCGGAAGCGGAGTGGGGCGTGCGCTATTCGGACCCGCTGTTCGCCATCTCGTGGCCGTTGCCTGTGTCGAACATCTCGGAGAAGGATGCGAACTGGCCGTTGTACGACCCGAACGCCAAGCCCTACTTCTGAGGGCGCGCGGGTCAGCCTGCTGCGACCGTCGCCTCGATCGCGCCACCGGCAGGCGAGGTCGACCCGCCTGCATTGAACTGCAGCGCTGCCAACTTCGCGTACACGCCGCCTCGCGCGACCAGCGCCGCATGCGTGCCCTGTTCGACGATGGCACCCTGGTCCAGCACGATGATGCGATCGGCCTTCTGGACCGTCGCCAGCCGGTGCGCGATCACCAGCGTCGTGCGGCCGGTCATCGCCGATTCCAGCGCGGCCTGCACCATGCGTTCGCTCTCGGCGTCGAGCGCACTGGTGGCTTCGTCGAGCAGCAGCAGCGGCGGGTTCTTGAGCATCGCCCGCGCGATCGCGATGCGTTGGCGCTGGCCGCCTGACAGACGCACGCCGCGTTCGCCCAGGAAGGTGTCGTAGCCCTCGGGCAGGGCCTTCAGGAAGTCTTCTGCGTACGCTGCACGCGCGGCGGCATACACCTCGTCGGCGCTCGCGTCCGGACGGCCGTAGCGGATGTTCTCGAAGGCGCTGGTGGAGAAGATCACCGCGTCCTGCGGCACCAGGCCGATGCGATGGCGCAGGTCTTCGAGCGCCAGTGCGTCGAGCGTTACGCCGTCGAGCGCGATGCGGCCGGTGCCGGGGTCGTAGTAGCGCAGCAGCAGTTGGAACACCGTGCTCTTGCCGGCACCGCTCGATCCTACCAACGCTACCGTTTCACCAGGCGCCACCTGCAGGCTGAAGTCCCGCAGCGCGGGCGTGAGTGGCCGCGACGGGTAGTGGAAGGTCACGGCATCGAAGCCGACGCTGCTGCCGGCCGCCGGCACCGGGGCCGCGACCGGCTGCGCCGGTGACGCGATGGCCGAGCGGGCATGCAGCAGTTCCATCAGCCGTTCCGTGGCGCCCGCGGCGCGCAGCAGGTCGCCATAGACCTCGCCGAGCACGGCGGCGGCGCCGGCCAGGATGATCACGTACACCACCGTCTCGCCCAGGTGGCCTGCGGTGATCGTGCCCTGCAGCACCGCCTGCGTGCCCTGGTACAGGCCCCACAGCAGCGCCGCCGAGGTCGCGATGATGATGAAGGCGACCAGCACCGAGCGCGCCTTGGCGCGGCGCACCGCGGTGCGAAAGGCGTTGTCGGTAGAGACGTCGAAGCGGGCGGCCTCGCGCGCTTCCGCCGTGTAGCTCTGCACCACGGGAATGGCGTTCAGCACCTCGGCCGCGATCGCGCTCGAGTCGGCCATTCGGTCCTGGCTGGCGCGTGACAGCTTGCGCACGCGGCGGCCGAACCACATGCTCGGCAGCACCACAAGCACCAGCACGCCCAGCACCTGGCCCATGACGTAGGGGTTGGTCCACACCAGCATGCCCAGCGCGCCGATGCCCATCACCGCGTTGCGCAGGCCCATGCTGAGCGACGAGCCCACCACCGTCTGCACCAGCGTCGTGTCGGCCGTCAGGCGCGACAGCACCTCGCCGGTCTGCGTCGTCTCGAAGAACTGCGGGCTCTGGCGCAGCACGTGCGCATACACCGCATTGCGCAGGTTGGCCGTGATGCGCTCGCCGAGCCAGCTCACCGTGTAGAAGCGCGCCGCGGAGAACACGCCGAGCGCCACGGCCACGCCGAAGAGCGCGAAGAAGTGGTCGCGCAGCGCCATCGTCTGCGCGCCCCGGTCGGTGGTGACCAACCCGCCGTCGATCAGTCGGCGCAGTGCCAGCGGGAAGACCAACGTGGCACCCGCCGCCGCGA
Organism: Variovorax sp. YR752; assembly: GCA_943372425.1. Lineage (GTDB taxonomy): Bacteria > Pseudomonadota > Gammaproteobacteria > Burkholderiales > Burkholderiaceae_C > Variovorax. Next base: position 16,087 of record CALRYR010000024.1, read on the forward strand.
CCAGGAAGACGGCTGCAAGCGCGATCTGCCAGCGGTACGGCCTGAGAAAGGGGAGCAGGCCCGACAGGGATTTCGGAGAGCCTTTTGCGGGCGGGTGGGAAGCGGAGACGGCCATGGACGTCGATTCTACTTACCGGTTGCCCTCGCAAAGGAAGCCTTGACAGTAATTGCCTAAGCAATTAATATCCGATCCTCATGAACGATCCCACCCGTCTCGACAATTCCGATGCCGGCGCGACACCGCTGCCAGTGCCGAACTTCTATTCGGCCGCCACCTACCGGTCCGAGGAGAGCGTCGGCTACCTGATGCGGCGCATCATGACGGCGGTGGCGCAAGCGTTGGATTGCCAGATGTCCGACCCGGACGGCCCGACCTATCCGCAATGGATGCCGTTGCACAAGCTGGAGGTGGGTGCGGCCACCACCGTCGCCGAACTCGCGCGCGAATGCCTGCTGGACGCCGGTGCGATGACGCGGCTGCTCGACCGGCTCGAGGCCAAGGGCCTGTGCCGCCGCGTGCGTTCGGTGGAAGACCGTCGTGTCGTCAACATCGAACTCACCGACGAGGGCAGGGCGGCGGCACAGCAGGTCCCGGAGATCCTGAGCCGGGTGCAGAACGAACACCTTGCCGGCTTCAGTGAAGCCGAGTGGGAGCAGCTCAAGAGCTTCCTGCGCCGCATCCTCGACAACGCACAGGCCTTGGCGGCCCGTGGAGAAAAGAAATGATTCGCTCCCTTTCCTCGTTCCGCCGTCGTGCGGCGCTTGCGGTTGCCGCGGCCGTTCTCGCGCTGGTCGCCGGCTGTGCCGACATGTCCGGCATCGCATCGCAGGCCAAGCTGCGCGATGCCGATTCGCTGGGCCTGAAGGCTGCACCGTTCAGCACGGGCATCAGCGCGGTCGACGCCCGCTGGTGGACCGGCTTCGGCGATGCGCAGCTCGACGCGCTGGTCGACGAGGCGCTGGCCGGCAGCCCCAACATCGCCGCGGCGCGTGCGCGCCTGTCGCGTGCGCAAGCCGCCATCGCCACGGCCGAATCGGCCGATCGGCCACAGGTCAACGCGTCGCTCGACGCCACGCGCCAGAAGTTCAGCGCCAATTACATCTACCCGTCGCCGCTCGGCGGCTCGGTTCAAGAGGTGGGGCTGCTGCAGCTCAGCGGCAGCTGGGAGATCGACTTCTTCGGCAAGAACCGCGCGGCGCTCGACAGCGCGCTGGGTTCCTCCAACGCGGCGGCGGCCGAGGTCGATGCCGCGCGCATTC
>CALRYR010000025.1:0-17203 GCA_943372425.1 Variovorax sp. YR752
CCGCTGCTTGGAGCCGTAGGTCGGCTTGGTGGCTCGACGCACGCGCGGCGGCGCGGCCACGCTGTCGACCAGCGCCTGCAGCCGCGCGAGCGCGTCGTTGCGGTTCATCTCCTGGGTGCGGTGCTGCTGCGCCTTGAGCACCAGCACGCCTTCCTGTGTGATCCGGCTGTCGCGCAGGGCCAGCAGGCGCTCCTTGACGTCCGGCGGCAGCGAACTGGCCAGGATGTCGTAGCGCAGGTGCACCGCGCTCGACACCTTGTTCACGTTCTGTCCACCCGCGCCCTGCGCCCGGATGGCGCTCATCTCGACCTCGTCGGGGTCGATCTCCAGGGGGCGGCGGCTCGGGGTCATGCGGCGATTGTCCGGGAAGCGCGGCCCCGGCTCTGGGCCGCGGAATGCTCGACCAAACGTTACCGGCGCAGCAAGGGTCGCGGTGTAGACTGCCGGGTTTTTCGAAGCTCGCGTATGGTGCAAGTCCCCCGGCGTCCTGCCTTCGCCGATTCGGCGCTGGTTCGCCTGCTCGCGCGCTGGAACGATGCCGAGGTGCGCGCCCCCGCGGCCTCCACCGCGGAACGCCTGAGCCAGTGGCTGGCGTGGACCGACGCGATCGCCCTGTCGACGGTGCTGAACGCCCCCGTCGCACGCGGCAAGGCGGCTGCCGGTAAGCCGGACGACGAGTGCGCCCGGGTGCGCGACGGCCTGGCCCGGACGATCCGCGAGGACAGCCTGTACGCAAGCGTCGATGACGATGCAACGGCGGCCACGACGATCGACTTCGCCCCCTACCGCCTGCGCTATCTGGCGCGGCAGCGGGCGATGGAGGCCGGTGTCGGCCCGCTGCGCGCCAAATTGCGCGGCGCGCTGGCGGCACGCTCGCCGGAAATGGCCAAGCTCGCCACGGTCGACGCCGTGATGGAGCAGGCGCTGCAAGCGCGTGAGCACACCCTGCTGGCGACCGTGCCCGCGATGCTCGAGAAGCGCTTCAAGGGCCTGCGCCAAGCGGCCATGCCGGCGCCGGACGCGCCCGAGACCGACGCCGCGCCGATGGCCTGGCTGCCGGTCTTTCACCAGGACATCCGCGATCTGTTGCTCGCGGAACTGGACTTTCGATTTCAACCGGTCGACGGGCTGCTCGAAGCCCTGCGATCGAGCTAACGGGTTTTCATGAACAGATTCCTTCAACCCCTCGTCTTCGCCGCCGGCCTTGCGGCCATCTGCTGGGTCGGCGTCGGCTACATCGGCCACCATCCGCTGGCGCTGGCCGTCACGGTGCTGATCGCCGTCTTCTACGGAATCGGCGCGCTCGAACTGCGCCGCTACCACCGCGCAACCCTCGGACTCGACGATGCGCTGCAGGGCCTGACCGAAGCGCCCGCCGGCATCGGCCCGTGGCTCGACCGGCTCGACGCCTCGCTGCAGAACGCGGTACGCCTGCGCATCGAGGGCGAACGCGTCGGCCTGCCCGGCCCGGCGCTGACGCCCTACCTGGCCGGCCTGCTGGTGTTGCTGGGCATGCTCGGCACCTTCCTCGGCATGGTGGTCACGCTCAACGGCACCGGCGCCGCGTTGCAGGGCGCGACCGACCTGCAATCGATCCGCGATTCGCTCGCCGCACCCGTCAAGGGCCTGGGCCTGGCCTTCGGCACCTCGGTGGCCGGCGTCGCGGCCTCGGCGATGCTCGGCCTGATGTCCGCCCTGTGCCGGCGCGCCCGGCTGCAGGCCGGGCAGTTGCTCGACACGCGCATCGCGACCACGCTGCGCCCCTTCTCGCTGGCGCACCAGCGCGAGGCCTCGTTCCAGTTGCTCGAACGTCAGGCCCAGGGCATGCCCGAACTCGTGGCGCAACTGAGCGCCATGACGGCCGCGATGGAACGCCAGAGCGAGGCGCTGAGCCAGCGTCTGCTCGCCAGCCAGGACCGCTTCCACACCGAAGCCGGCGGCGCCTATGCCGGCCTGGCCGCATCGGTCGACCGTGCGCTGAAAGACAGCCTTATCGAAAGCGCCCGCCTGGCCGGCGCCACCATCCGCCCGGTGGTCGAAGAAGCGATGGCCGGCATCGCGCGCGAGACCACCGCACTGCACGGCGCCGTGGCGCAGACGGTGCAGCAGCAACTCGACGGCGTGTCGGCCCGCTTCGACGCAGCCACCGGCGAGGTGACCGGCACCTGGAAGGCTGCATTGGCCGACCACCGCCACACCAACGCCACGATGGCCGTCGACCTGCGTGAGGCGCTCGACGGCTTCAGCGAAGCCTTCGCGCAACGCGCGACCGCGCTGGTGGATGGCGTGTCGACGCGGCTCGACAGCACCGTCGGCACGGTGTCGACCCATTGGAGCGGCGCGCTCGCGCAGCACGAGCGCACCAGCGCTCAGCTGGCCGCCGACACGCAGCAGGCACTGGCACGCGCCGCCGACAGCTTCGTGCAGCAAGCCGCCGGGCTGCTGCAGAGCGTCGACCAGGCGCATGCCGGCCTGCAGACCGACATCGCATCGCGCGACGCGCAGCGGCTGGCCGCGTGGACCCAGGCCCTGGAAGCCATGGCCGCCGCACTGCGCCAGGAATGGCAGCAGGCGGGCGAGCACACGGTGCGCGAACAGCGCCAGCTCGGCGAGACGCTGACGCTGGCCGTGCGCGAGATGTCCGAGCGCACCGAGGCACAGGCCACCCACACCATCACCGAAGTCACCGGCCTGCTGCAGGCAGCGGCCGAAGCACCACGGGCCGCGGCCGAAGTGCTGGCCGAACTGCGCACCAAGCTGTCGGAGAGCATGGCCCGCGACAACACGATGCTGGAGGAACGCGCCCGCATCCTCGACACGCTGGGCACGCTGCTCGATGCGGTCAACCATGCATCGACCGAACAGCGCGCCGCCATCGACACCCTGGTCGCGTCGTCGGCCGACCTGCTGGAACGCGTGGGCAGCCGCTTCACCGACCAGATCGGCGAGCAGGCCGACAAGCTCGCCACGGTGGGCGCGCAGATCACCGGCAGCGCGGTCGAGGTGGCCAGCCTGGGCGAGGCCTTCGGCTTCGCGGTCGAGCGCTTCGGCGCATCGAACGACAAGCTGGTGGCACACCTGCAGCGCATCGAAGGCGCACTCGGCAAGTCCATCGCCCGCAGCGACGAGCAACTGGCCTACTACGTGGCGCAGGCACGCGAAGTGATCGACCTGAGCATCATGTCGCAGAAGCAGATCGTCGAAGACCTGCAGCAGATCGCAGTGCGGCAGACGGCGGGCAGCGACGCATGATGCGCGACGACATCGACGACGCCGATGGCGCCGGTGTGGCGCAGACGGTGCCCGTCTGGGCCGTCTTCGGCGACCTGATGGCCGGGCTGGTCGGCGCCTTCGTGCTGATCCTCGTCTACGCCATCGGCATGCAGCTCGACCTGGCGAGCAAGCTCGAAGCCGAGGTGCAGCAGCGGCAGGTCGCGGCGAAGCGTCTGCAGGCGCTGGAAGAAGCGCTGGCCGGCCCGCTCGCCGCCGGCCGCGTGACCATCGCCAATGGGCGCATCGGCATCAGCGGCAGCGTGCTATTCGCCTTCAACTCCGCCGACCTGCAGCCCGAAGGTCGCCAGGTACTCAAGAGCCTGGCCGGCCCGCTGGCGCGCTACCTGCGCGAGCGCAACGAGATCCTGATGGTGAGCGGCTTCACCGACGACCGGCAGATGCGCGGCAACGCGCGCCTCTTCGCCGACAACTGGGAGCTGTCGGCGCAACGGGCGCTGACCGTGACGCGCGCGCTGATCGAAGAAGGCATGCCGGCGTCGTCGGTGTTCGCCGCGGCCTTCGGCTCGGAGCAGGCGGTGGCGTCGAACGCCGACGCCGAAGGGCGCGCGAAGAACCGCCGGGTGGAGATGGCGCCCACGCCGAAGCCGTCGAACGACATCGTCGCCAAGCCCCGTGGCTGACAACCCATCCACCGTGGCCGAGAGGATCGATGCCCTGCGCCAACGCGGCGCCGGGCGGCTCGATCCGGTGCGCTTTCGCTTCATCGAAGCCATGGCAAGGCGCGCAAGCGCACACGAAGGCGAGGCGCGGCGGCTGCTCGACGCGCGCCTGGAGCAGCTGTTGGCCGAGCACGGTGCGGCGGTGGCAAAGCTGGAAGCGCTCAAGAAGAATATGCCGCCTGCGGCGCCCGTCGAGGGCGGACTGGCGGAACTGCTGGCGCATGTCGCTGAACGCACGGGCGTCGCCGAAGGCAGCGCAGCGCGGAGCGCCTCCGACCTCAAGTCGCTGCGCTACTTCCGCAGCACGTGGTCGCGCCTGAGCGCCGACCGCCGGCTGAACCAGTCGCAGGCCAAGGTGCCGGAAAACGCCGGGCCGCTCAATTCGCAGCACCTGGTGCACCGCGCGATCACGCTGATGCGTGATGCGTCGCCGGACTACCTCAACCGCCTGATGTCGTACATCGACACGCTCTCGTGGATCGACCAGGCGAATGTCAGTGCGCCGGCGCCCGCAGCGGCCCGGCCCGAAGGCCGCAAGTCGGCGCGCGGCAAGGGCGCCTGAGCGTCGCGCGCGACGCGCTCACACGCGCTCGAAGATTGCGGCGATGCCCTGCCCGCCGCCGATGCACATCGTCACCAGCGCATAGCGCCCGCCCGTGCGGTGCAGTTCGGCAATCGCCTTCGTCGTGATGATCGCGCCGGTCGCGCCGACCGGATGCCCCAGCGAAATGCCCGAGCCGTTCGGGTTCACCTTGGCCGGGTCGAAGCCCAGTTCCTGGATCACCGCACAGGCCTGCGCCGCGAAGGCCTCGTTCGACTCGATCACGTCGAGGTCGCCTACCTTCAGGCCCGTACGCTCCAGCACCTTGCGCGTGGCCGGCACCGGACCGATGCCCATGTAGGCCGGTTCGACGCCCGCGTGCGCATAGCCCACCAGTCGCGCCATCGGCTTCAGGCCCAGCGCCTTCACGCGGTCGCCATTGGCGAGCACGACGGCAGCGGCGCCATCGTTGATGCCCGAGGCGTTGCCGGCCGTCACCAGTCCGTCCTTCTTGAAGGCCGGTTTCATCTTCGACAGCGATTCGACCGTGGTGTCGGCGCGCACGTGCTCGTCGGTGTCGAACAGCATGACGCCCTTGCGCGTCTTCACCTCGACCGGAACGATCTGTTCCTTGAAGCGGCCGGCCGCGATGGCAGCGGCGGCGCGCTGCTGGCTCTGCACGGCCAACGCGTCCTGCATCTCGCGCGAGATCTTGTAGCGCGCGGCCACGTTTTCGGCGGTGATGCCCATGTGCATCTTCTCCCACGGGTCGTGCAGGATGCCGAGCATGTAGTCGACCAGCACCGCGTCGCCCATGCGCATGCCGTAGCGCGCCGAGGTGTCGAAGTACGGACCGCGGCTCATCGACTCGGAACCGCCGCCGATGGCGATGCCGCAGTCGCCCAGCGCGATGGCCTGGGCCGCCGACACGATCGCCTGCAGGCCCGAGCCGCACAGACGGTTGACGTTGAAGGCCGGCGTCTCGATCGGGCAGCCCGCATCGATGGCCGCCACGCGGCTCAGGTACGCGTCCTTCACGTCGGTCGGGATCACGTTGCCCATCACGACATGGCCGATGGCGTCGGCCGCCACGCCGCTGCGCTCGATGGCGGCTTTCACCGCGGTGGTGGCGAGCTGGGTGTTGGGCACGTCCTTCAGCGCGCCGCCGAAGGTGCCGATGGCGGTGCGGGCGGTGCCGACGACGAAGATGTCCTGGATGCTCATGGGTTGCTCCTGAAGATGAAGAGGTGTCGGCCTAGCGGCCGGTGAAGGTGGGCGCCTTCTTCGCGAAGAAGGCATCGATGCCGAGTCGGAAATCGTCGCTGGTGGCGCATTCCCGGAACGCCGCGGACTCGGCGTCGAGCTGGCCGGGCAGGTCGCGCTCGAACGAGGTGCGCATCAGACGACGCAGCCGCCCGAGCGCCACCGTCGGCCCCTTGGCGAGGCGCTGCGCGAAGGCCATCGCCTCGCGCTCGAGGTCGGCGGCCGGCAGCACGCGGTTGATCAGGCCCATGCGCTCGGCAGTGGCGGCATCGAACATCTCGCCCAGCATCGCGATTTCCAGCGCGCGGCGCAAGCCCACCAGCCGCGGCAGCGCCCACGACGCACCGACGTCGCAGCTCGCACCGATGTTCACGTAGGCCAGGTTGAAGCGCGTTCCCTCGGCAGCGAGCACGAAGTCAGCCTGCAGCATCAGGCTCAGGCCGGCGCCTGCCGCGACGCCGTGCACCTGCGCGACGAGCGGTGCGTCCATGCCTGCGAGCACCGTCAGTGCTTCGTGCAGCGGGCCGATCAGGTCGATCGCGCCCTGCACCGGGTCGGCCTGCAGCACGGCGAGGTCGCCGCCCGCCATGAAGCCCTTGCCGGCGCCGCTGAGCAGCACCGCACGCACGCTCCGGTCGGCAGCCAGCTCGCGTACCGCGGCAAGGAAGGCATTCGCCATCGGCACGTCGATGGCGTTCAGCGCGCCGGGCCGGTTGAAGCGCAGGGTTGCCACGGCGCCGTCTCGGCCGACGAGCAGTGGGGAATCGGAGGTCATGTCTTTCCTTTGTTGCGAGGCGTCTTGGCCGCCTTGGTTGCCTTCGCCGCAACGGACGTCGGCACAACCGTCCTCTTGCGGGCCGCCACCCGGCGCTTCAGCACCCCGTTGAGCAACAGGTCGATGCCCTGGTCGGCGATCTCCTCGGGCGTCAGGTGGCCATCGCTGCGGTACCAGCGGCCGACCCAGCTCAGCGCACCGGCGAGCATGAAGGCGGCCATCTTCGGGTCGCACGGCGCGAGCGAGCCCTCAGCCACGCCATCGGCGATCAGCCGGCGGAACTGCCGGTCGATGCCGGCCTTGAGCCGGCGAAGCTCGGTCTTCAGCGGCTCGGGCAGCGGGTCTTCGCCGATGCGGATCACGCACATGCCGAAGTCCTGCGTGACCACACCGGTGTAGATGCGCATGCAGGCCTTGAGCTGCTCGATGGCACTGCCGCCAGCAGCGCGAACCGCCTCGATGCCGTCGTGCATCAGGTCGAGCGCGGTACGCACGCACTCGAGCAGGATCTGGTCCTTGCTCTCGACGTAGTAGTAGAGCGTGGGCTTGCTGACGTTGAGCCGCTCGGCGATGTCGTCGAGCGAGGTCGCGTGGAAACCGCGTTCGTTGAAGAGCTGCGCCGCGGTCTGCAGCACCGCGTTGCGCTTGACCTCGCGCTGCTGCGCGCGGGTGCTGGCCGGCTCCCACGGCGATGCGGGGGTGGCGGTGCGAAGGGCGGAAGTGGCCATGGCGAGAAAGGTGGGCACGGGAAAGTCCGGATGCCGCGACCTGCGGCGAACGGTGACATTACCGGCGAGTAGAAATTCTACGGACAAGTAGATTTTCCTGCTGATCACGCAAACCCTAGCCATCTTTCCTGCACGCACGCGCAAGCTCCGCCACCATGTACGCAACGCCCGCCGGCCACGTCCCCGCCCCTGCATCGCCGGTGCTGCAGGTCGAGGCGTTGACGCTGGCCTTCGGCGGCGTGAAGGCACTCACCGGCGTGGGCTTCGGCGTGCAGCCGGGCTCCATCACCGCGGTGATCGGCCCCAACGGCGCGGGCAAGACCTCGCTCCTCAACACCATCTCCGGCTTCTACCGGCCGGCCGCCGGGCGCGTGGTGTTCGAGGGCAGCGATATCACGCGCATGCCGCCGCCGCAACGCGCCAGGCTGGGCCTGGCGCGCAGCTTCCAGAACATCGCGCTGTTCCGCGGCATGACGGTGCTCGACAACATCAAGCTGGGCCGCCACGCGCACCTGAAGACCAACGTCTTCGACGCCCTGCTGTACGTCGGGAGGGCCCGGCGCGAAGAAGCCGAGCTGCGGCGCGATGTGGAGGAACGCATCATCGACTTCCTCGAGATCGACCACATCCGCCACGCGCCGGTCGCCGCCCTGCCCTACGGCCTGCAGAAGCGCGTGGAGATGGCGCGCGCACTCGCCATGCAGCCCAAGGTGCTGATGCTCGACGAGCCGGTGGCCGGCATGAACCGCGAAGAGACCGAGGACATGGCGCGCTTCATCCTCGATGTGCGCGACGAATGGGGTGTGACGGTGCTGATGGTCGAACACGATATGGGCATGGTGATGGACCTGTCGGACCACGTGGTGGTGCTCAACTTCGGCCAAGTCATCGCGCAGGGCGCACCGGCGCAGGTGCAGGCCGACCCCGAAGTCATTCGCGCGTACCTCGGTGCCGGCGACGTCGGCGACCTGCGCCGCAAGCTGCGCGGCGAAGCCGTGCCGAGCGAGGCCGCATGATCGACTGGCCCTACCTCTTCGAGATCAGCCTGACCGGCGTCGCAAGCGGCGGTCTCTATGCGCTGGCCGCGCTGGCCTTCGTGCTGGTCTACAAGGCGACGCGCGTGGTGAACATTGCCATCGGCGAGATGCTGATGGTCGGCGCATACCTGTTCTTCACCTTCGCGGCGAGCTTTGCGCTGCCGATCTGGATGGCGGTGATCGGCGCAGTCATCGGCACCGGGCTGCTGGGCGCCATCGTCGAGCGCACGATGATCCGGCCGCTGCTGGGCGAACCGCCGATCTCGGTGTTCATGGTGACGGTGGGGCTCGCGTCGATCCTGGTTGGTCTGGTGGAGATCATCTGGACCGCCGACCAGCGGCGCCTGCCCGAGTTCCTGCCGAAGGCGCCAATCATGGTCGGTGAGGCCTTCCTCGCGCCCAAGGTTTTCTACGGTGCGCTGATCGCGGCCGTGCTCATCGGCGCGGTGCTGCTGGTGTTCCGCTTCTGGCGCGGCGGCGTGGCCCTGCGCGCCACGGCGTCGGACCAGGCGGCCGCCTACTCGATGGGCATCAACGTGCCGCGCGTGTTCTCGCTGGCATGGGTGGCCTCGGCCATGATCGCCTCGGTCGCCGGGATCATGGTCGGCGCCATCGGCGGCATCTCGTCGTCGATGGGCGTGTTCGGGCTGTCGGTGCTGGTGGTCGTGATCGTCGGCGGACTCGACAGCGTGCTCGGGGCGCTCGTCGGCGGCGTCTTCATCGGGTTGATCGAGGCGCTGGCCGGGGCGTTCCTGGGCGGCGAGTACAAGCTGCTGGCGACCTTCATCGTGCTGGTGCTGGTCTTGATGGTGCGGCCCTATGGGTTGTTTGGGACGCATGAGATTGAGAGGCTTTGAGATGACAAGTCTTCAACCTCATTCGGGGCGGGATCACGCCGATGGCGTACTCTGCTCCGCGAATGTCCCCCGGCCTGCGGCCTCCTCCTTTATTTCGCTGCGCAGAGCACACCATCGACGCGATCCGGACGCGCTGTGGTTGATCGCCGGCGGCAGCCTACCCCCACCGCGTCCACGCGTGCAGGGTATCGGGTGCTCCCCGCAGCGAAATAAAGGAGGAGCCGAAGGCGGGGGACATTCGCGGAGGGGAGTACCCGGTGGCCTGCGCGCGCCCCCCGAACAGCAGCGCAACAAACAACCGCAGGTGCATTCATGCGCATAGGCACCCTCAAAGAAAGCTACGTCGCCGACGCAGCCCTGTTCGACTCCCGCACCCAGAAAGTCTGGCTCGCCATCGGCGCAGCGCTGTTGCTGCTGTTTCCCTTCATCGCCAGCGACTACTGGCTCTACCTCGCCTGCCTCGTCGCCATCAACGTCGCGAGCGCCACGGGCCTCAACATCCTCACCGGCTACACCGGCCTGGTGAGCCTGGGCCAGGCCGCCTTCATGGGCCTCGGCGCCTACACGGTGGCGATCCTGGAGACGCGTCTCGGCACGCCCTTCCTGCTGAACCTGGTGGCCGGCGGCGCGGTCGCGATGCTGGGTGGCCTGGTCGTGGGCATCCCGTCGCTGCGCGTGAAGGGCCTGTACCTGGCCATCGCCACGATTGCCGCATCGTTCATCACCCATTTTCTCTTCGCCAACCTCAAGCTCACCGGCGGCACCAGCGGTATTTCGCTGCCACCCGCGACGCTCTTCGGCATGGCGCTCGACACGTCCTTCCGCCTCTACTGGCTGATCGTGCCCGTCATGATCCTGATGGTGCTCGGCGCAGCCAACCTGTTCCGCACACGCGTGGGCCGCGCCTTCATCGCGATCCGCGACCGCGACATCTCGGCCGAGGTGCTGGGCATTCCGCTGCTGCGCTACAAACTGCTGTCCTTCGGCCTCTCGTCCTTCTACGCCGGCGTGGCGGGCGGGCTGTGGGCCTACTTCTTCCGCGTGGTCACGCCGGAAAGCTTTCCGCTGCTGATGTCGATCTTCTTCCTGGCCGCGATCATCGTCGGCGGCATGGGATCGATCCTCGGCGGCATCTTCGGCGCGGTGTTCATGACCATGGTGCCCGAGCTGCTCAAGCTCATCGTCGACGTCCTGCCCGGTGGCACCGAGATGACGGTGTTCCTGTCGCCGGTGCGCACCGTCGTCTTCGGCCTTCTCATCGTCGGATTTCTGGTGTTCGAGCCGCACGGGCTCGCAGAAGTGTGGCGGCGCACGCGCCGCTTCTTTCATCTATGGCCGTTCAGAAACTAGACCCCAGGAGACAAGCATGAAAAAGACACTGAAGCTCTCGCCCCAACGCCGCGCCCTGCTGCTTGCAACGGGGTTGGCCTTGGCCGCGCCCTTCGCGCATTCACAGGCGAACGAGGACATCGTCATCGGCGGCTCCATCCCGATGACCGGCGTCTTCGCCTTCGCGGGCATCGGCATCAATGCGGGCATGGCCGACTACGTGAAGATCGTCAACGACGCGGGCGGCATCAAAGGCCGCAAGCTGCGCTACGTGCCGGAGGACACCGGCTACAAGGTCGACGTGTCGGTCGCGGCCTTCAAGAAGATCACGAGCCAGAACAAGGTCAACCTCTACTACGGCGACTCGACCGGCTTCTCGAAGACCATCAACCCCGAGCTCGACCGCAACGGCCAGATCCTGATGGCGGGTGCATCCTTCGCGACGGAGCTCAACGATCCGGCCAAGTACCCGAACCAGTTTCTGGTCGGCCCCGACTACACCGAGCAGTTCGGCATCCTGCTGCGCCACATCGCCAAGGAAAAGCCCGGCGCCAAGGTCGCCTTCGTGTATTCCGATTCCGAATTCGGCCGCGACCCGATCGAGGCCAGCGAAGCCGCGGCGAAGAAGCTCGGCCTGTCGGTGCCGATCAAGCTCATGACGCCACCGGGCAGCGTCGACGTGTCGACCGAAGTCATCAAGCTGCGCCGCGCCGCGCCCGACTACACGATCTTTCACGGCTACGTGCTGGCGCCGATCCCGGAGTTTGTGCAGCAGGGCAAGCAGATGGGCATGACGAGCCAATGGATGGGCACCTTCTGGACCATGGACAGCTCCACCGTCATGAAGATGGGCGAAGGTGCCGACGGCTTCATGGGCGTGATGCCCTACCGCTACTACTACGACACCTCGGCCAAGTCGCCGATGCTCGACAAGATCCGCGCGCTGCGGCCTGAGTACCAGAGCACGGCGTACACGCAGGGCTTCCTCACCGCGATGCTCTTCACCGAGGCCGCCAAGCGGACGCTCGATGCCGGCAAGCCGCTGGACGGCAAGAACCTGAAGGCCGCGCTCAACACCATCAAGGACTTCGACACCGGTGGCCTGATCGGCACGCCGATCACCATCAGCGGCAACTCGATTCCCGTGGGCCGCGTCTACAAGGCCGACATGAAGGCGCAGAAGATGGTGCCCGCGTCCGACTGGATCAATCTCAGCAAGTAAGCCGATGGAAGCAGGCGCGGTCATGGCGGGCGAGATCGTCCTCGGTGTGAACAACATCGAGGTCGTCTACAACAAGGTGGTGCAGGTGCTGCGCGGCCTGTCGCTGGCCGTGCCGCGCGGCGAGATCGTCGCGCTGCTGGGCAGCAACGGCGCAGGCAAGTCGACCACGCTGAAGGCCATCTCGGGCCTGCTCGCGCTGGAAGACGGCGAGGTCGAGGCCGGCCGCATCGAGTTCAACGGGTGCAGCACGGCCGACCGGCTGCCGCAGCAGCTGGTGCGCGACGGGCTCAGCCACGTGATGGAAGGCCGCCGCGTCTTCGAGGACCTGACGATCGAGGAGAACCTGGTGGCTGCGACATACGCGCTGACCGGTCGCAAGGACGCGAAGCCGGACTTCGACGCGGTCTACAGCTACTTTCCCCGCCTGCACGAGCGCCGCAAGGGCCTGGCCGGCTACCTCTCGGGCGGCGAGCAGCAGATGCTCGCCATCGGCCGTGCGCTGGTCGCGCAGCCGCAGCTCATCCTGCTCGACGAACCCTCGCTGGGCCTGTCGCCCAAGCTGGTCGAGGACATCTTCACCATCATCGCGCGCATCAACGCGGAGCGCGGCGTGTCGATGCTGCTGGTGGAGCAGAACGCGACGGTGGCGCTGGCCGTGGCGCACCGCGGCTACATCATGGAAAACGGCAAGATCGTGATCGACGGCAGCGCAGAACGGCTCGCGTCCGACCCCGACGTGCGGGAGTTCTACCTGGGCGTGGGCGGCAGCGGCGAGGCGCGCAGCTTCAAAGCCATCAAGCACTACAAGCGACGCAAGCGGTGGCTGTCATGACATTGCCCGACCTCACCCTGCCGCAGATGCTGCGCGAACAGGCGCGGCGCACGCCCGCCAAGGTGGCGATCCGCCAGAAGGACTTCGGCATCTGGAAGCCGCTGAGCTGGCAGTCCTACGCCGAGCGCGCCATGCACGTCGGGCTCGGCCTGCGCGCGATCGGGCTCGCGGCCGGTGGCCATGTCGGCGTGCTGTCGGAGAACCGCACCGAATGGGTCCTGGCGCAGATGGGCACCGGCCTGGTCGGTGGCGTGACGGTCGGCGTGTACCCGACCAGCCCGGCGAGCGAGGTCGCGTACGTGGTCGGCCATGCGGACATCGAAGTCATCGTGTGCGAAGACCAGGAGCAGACCGACAAGGTGATCGAGTCACTTGACAACCTGCCGCGCCTGCGCTGCATCGTGGTGATCGAGACCAAGGGCCTGCGCAACCTGGCGCCGGAACATCGCGACAAGGTGACGACCTTCGCCGAGGTCGAGCGGCTCGGCGCCGCGTCGGCCGCTCAAGGCGGCGGTGCGCTGGTCGACACCGCGCTCGCCGCGCAGACGCTCGACGACATCGGGCTGATGATCTACACGTCGGGCTCGACCGGCAAGCCGAAGGGCGCGATGCTGTCGTACCGCAACATCCGCGGCGTGGTGCCGGGCATCGTCGATCGGCTCGGGCTCGATGGCGACACCACGCACCTGTCGTACCTGCCGCTGTGCCACGTCGCCGAGCAGATGCTGACGGCCTTCGTGCCGCCCTACCTCGGCTCGCAGGTGAACTTCGGCGAGTCGATCCGGACCGTGCAGGAAGACCTGCGCGAGGTCGCGCCCAGCATCTTCCTCGGCGTGCCGCGGATCTGGGAGAAGCTGCACGCGTCGATCAGCATCAAGCTGCAGGAAACAGGCCGCCTGCAACGCGGGCTGTTCGACCGCGCGTGGAAGCGCTGCGAGGCACTCGCCACCCGGCCGCGCACTCAATGGTCGCTGGCCGACCGCCTGGTGCATGCCGCGAGCTACTGGCTGGTCCTGCGCGCGCTGCAGAACTTCATCGGCCTGCGCCGCGTGAAGGTCGCGCTGACCGGCGCGGCACCGATTTCGCCGGACGTGGTGCGCTTCTTCCGCACCCTGGGCGTGCCGCTGGTCGAGGTGTACGGCCTGACCGAATCGAGTGGCATGGTCACCGGCCACCGGCCCGTCGACGTGGTGGTCGGCACCGTCGGCCCGCCGACGCTGGGCGTGGAACATCGCGTGGCCGACAACGGCGAGCTGCTGCTGCGCGGCGACATGGTCTTCGCCGGCTACTACAAGAACGACGAGGCCACGACGCAGTCGATCCGCGATGGCTGGCTGCACACCGGCGACGTGGTGCGACAGGAGCCGAACGGCCACCTGCGCATCGTCGACCGGCTCAAGGACATCATGATCACCGCCGGTGGCAAGAACCTCACGCCCTCGGAGATCGAGAACACGATGAAGGGCAGCCCGTACATCAAGGAATGCGTGATCGTGGCCGAGGGCCGCAAGTTCGTCGGCGCGCTGATCCAGATCGACTACGAGACAGTCGGCAAGTGGGCCGAGGCGCAGCGCATCCCCTTCACCAACTTCCGCTCGCTCACCGAGCATGCCGAGGTGCTCCAGCTCATCGGCGACGAAGTGGCGCGCGGCAACGGCAGGCTGGCGCAGGTGTCGCACATCCGCCGCTTCCACCTGCTCGCCAAAGAGCTGGACCATGACGACGGCGACGTCACCGCGACCATGAAGGTGCGGCGCTCGGCCATCTACAAGAGCTACGCAGCCGAGATCGAGCGGCTGTACATCGGCTGATCAGCCGACCGTGCGGCTCACTCCCCACGCGTGGCGGGGCGGGCGCGTACGTCGGTCACTTCGCCGACGTCGCCCAGGGCAGCGACCGGGCTGCGTGCCGTTTCGCCGCGCGCCCGGGCGCTGACCACGTCGGCCGCGGTCGGCTCAGCGGGCTGCTGCGCCGCACGGAAGCGGTCGAAGCCGCTGCGCGGGTTGAAGCGCCCACCCAGCGTGGCACTCCAGGGCGCGACCGGCTGACCGGTGAGCCGTGCCCAGCCGTAGCGCAAGCCCCACACGGCCGCCAGCAGCAGCACCGCGACGGCCAGGCTGGCCGCGAAGACCAGCCCCAGGCAGAAGAGGATAAAGCGGAGGATGAAATTCATCATCGGCATTAGGCCAAAGCCTGCGCCGATGGTTCCCCACCCTTCGTGAACGAGAACTGGCCCGGGGACTGGATCGGGTCGGTTTCCACCCGGATCGTGTCCTTCGGCCCGAAACTTCCGTCGAGCAGCAGCTTGCTCAGGGGGTTCTCGATGCGTTGCTGGATCGCCCGCTTGAGCGGCCGCGCACCGAACACCGGGTCGAAGCCGACCTTGGCGATCTCTGCCAGCGCCGCCGGCGACACGTCCAGATACAGATCCATCTTCGCGAGCCGCGCCTGCAGCACCTTCAGCTGGATCGCCGCGATCGATTCGATATTCTTCGCGTCGAGCGCATGGAACACGACCGTCTCGTCGATGCGGTTCAGGAACTCGGGGCGGAAGTAGTTCTTCAGCTCGTCCCACACCGCGTCCTTGATGTCCTGGCTCGGCTGGCCCACCATCGCCTGGATGATCGGCGAGCCGATGTTGCTGGTCATGACGATCACCGTGTTCTTGAAGTTCACGGTGCGGCCCTGGCCGTCGGTCAGGCGGCCGTCGTCCAGCACCTGCAGCAGGATGTTGAACACGTCCGGATGCGCCTTCTCGACCTCGTCGAGCAGCAGCACGCTGTAGGGCTTGCGGCGCACGGCCTCCGTCAGGTAGCCGCCTTCCTCGTAGCCAACGTAGCCTGGCGGCGCGCCGATCAGGCGGGCGACCGAATGCTTCTCCATGAACTCGCTCATGTCGACGCGGATCAGGTGGTCTTCACTGTCGAACAGGAAGCCGGCCAGCGCCTTGCACAGCTCGGTCTTGCCCACGCCCGTCGGTCCGAGGAACAGGAAGGAGCCGGTCGGGCGGTTCGGGTCGCTCAGGCCCGAGCGCGAGCGGCGGATCGCGTTGGCGACCGCACCGATGGCCTCGTCCTGGCCGACCACGCGCTCGTGCAGCTTGTCTTCCATCACGAGCAGCTTGTCGCGCTCGCCCTGCATCAGCTTGGCGACCGGGATGCCGGTGGCGCGTGCCACGACCTCGGCGATTTCTTCGGCGCCGACCTGCGTGCGCAGCAGCGTGGGGGCGCTGGACTTGACCTTGTTGGTCTCGCTCTCCTGCGCTTCCTTCAGGCGTTTCTCGAGGGCCGGCAACTGGCCGTATTGCAGCTCGGCGACCTTGTTGAAGTCGCCCTTGCGCTTCCACTCCTCGATCTGGAACTTGATCTTGTCGATGTCTTCGCGCACGGTCGCGCTGCCCTGGGCCTGGGCCTTCTCGGCCTGCCAGATCTCGTCGTAGTCGGCGATCTCCTTCTGCAGCTTGGCGATCTCGTCCTCGATCAGTCCGAAGCGCTTGACCGATGCTTCGTCCTTCTCGCGGCGCACGGCTTCGCGCTCGATCTGCAGCTGGATCAGGCGGCGGTCGAGCCTGTCCATCACCTCGGGCTTGGAATCCATCTCGATCTTGATCTTGGCCGCCGCCTCGTCGATCAGGTCGATGGCCTTGTCGGGCAGGAAGCGGTCGGTGATGTAGCGGTCGGCCAGCTCGGCCGCGGCGACGATCGCCGGGTCGGTGATGTCGACGCCATGGTGCACCTCGTACTTCTCCTGCAGGCCGCGCAGGATGGCGATGGTCGCTTCGACCGACGGCTCGCCCACGATGATCTTCTGGAAACGGCGCTCCAGCGCGGCGTCCTTCTCGATGTACTTGCGGTACTCGTCGAGCGTGGTCGCACCCACGCAGTGCAGCTCACCGCGCGCGAGCGCGGGCTTGAGCATGTTGCCCGCGTCCATGGCGCCCTCGGCCTTGCCGGCGCCGACCATGGTGTGCAGCTCGTCGATGAAGACGATGGTCTGGCCTTCGTCCTTGGCCAGCTCGTTCAGTACGGTCTTCAGGCGTTCCTCGAACTCGCCGCGGAACTTGGCGCCGGCCAGCAGCGCGGCCATGTCGAGCGACAGCACGCGTTTGCCCTTGAGCGAGTCGGGCACTTCGCCCGCGACGATGCGCTGCGCCAGCCCTTCGACGATGGCGGTCTTGCCCACGCCGGGCTCGCCGATGAGCACGGGGTTGTTCTTGGTGCGGCGCTGCAGCACCTGGATGGCACGGCGGATTTCCTCGTCGCGGCCGATGACCGGGTCGAGCTTGCCGAGGCGTGCGCGCTCGGTCAGGTCCATGCAGTATTTCTTGAGGGCTTCGCGCTGGCCTTCGGCGTCGGCACTGTTCACGCCCGGCCCGCCGCGCACCGCGTCGATCGCGGCTTCGAGCGACTTGCGCGTCATGCCGTTGGCACGCGCGAGGTTGCCGACATCGGCCTTGGAATCGGCCACGGCCAGCAGGTACAGCTCGCCAGCGATGAACTGGTCGTTGCGCTTGATGGCTTCCTTCTCGGTCGCCTGCAGCAGTTTGTTGAGCTCGTTGCCGACCTGCACGGCGTCGTTACCCTGCACCTGAGGCAGCTTCTTGATGGCCGCCTCGGCCGCCTGCGTGAGGCCCGGCACGTTGACACCGGCGCGCTCCAGCAGCGCG
>CALRYR010000026.1:0-16562 GCA_943372425.1 Variovorax sp. YR752
ACGAGGGCTTCTGCCGTGCACTGGTCGAGGCGATGGGCGAGCGCCTCACGCTGCCGACCAACGGCGGCAAGCTGCTCTTCACGCACACCGATGCCTTCGCCAAGCTGGCAGGCAAGGACGTGAGCACGATGGCCGTGACCGCGCCCACCGCGCAGAGCAGCAACACCGTGGTCACGCTGGGCGAACGTCTGTTCCTCAAGGGCTACCGACGTCTGCGCCCGGGCATCAACCCGGAGCTGGAGATGGGCCGCTTCCTCACGGAGGTGGCGAAGTACCCGAACTGCGTGCCGGTCGCTGGCGCACTCGAATACGTGGCCAACGACGGCAGCACCATGACGCTCGCGCTGGTGCAGTCGTACGTGCCCAACCAGGGCGACGGCTGGGACTACACCCTCAGCTACCTGGAGCGCTACCTGGAATCGATCCGAACCATCGACACCGAGCAGCCGGCCGACGTGCACGGCGGCTTCCTGTCGCTGATGCACACCCTCGGCGAACGCACCGCCGAGCTGCATCTGGCGCTGTCGAAGCGCACCGGTGACAAGGCCTTCGACCCCGAGCCGATCACGGCGCAGGACGTGATCGGCTGGCGCGAGCGCGCCGCCAACGGCACCGGTCGCACCCTCGACCGACTGGCCGAACGGCTCGCCGATCTGCCGCACGAGTTGCAGGACGAGGCCAAGCGCCTGCTGGTGCGCGCCGCGGACGTGCGCGCCCGTGTCGCCGACTTCCCGCTGGAGGGCCAGAGCGGCGTGAAGACCCGCTTCCACGGCGACTATCACTTGGGGCAGGTGCTGGTGTCGCGCAACGACTTCCTGATCATCGACTTCGAAGGCGAGCCCGCGCGCAGCTTCGAGGAACGGCGCGAGCGCAGCTCGGCGCTGCGCGATGTGGCGGGCATGGTGCGTTCGTTCAACTACGCGCGCTGGTCGGCGCTGCGCCGCGTGGCCCAGAGCGCCGACGAGATCGTCAAGCTGGAGCCCGCTGCGCGCGCCTGGGAAGCCGAGACACGCGATGCGTTCCTGGGTGCCTACATGGCGCGCATGAACCACGGCGGCGCCACGCAGACCGAGGAATCGGCCACCCGCCTGCTTGCGCTCTTCGAGTTCGAGAAGGCGATGTACGAGCTGCGCTACGAGCTCGACAACCGGCTCGACTGGGTGCAAGTGCCGCTGCAGGGCATCCTGGCCCTTATCGACGCCCACGGCCAACCTCAGTGACCGGCCACTGACCGACTGAACCACCGCATCCGCACGGAGAACCCCCATGGAAGATTTCGGCATCCACCTCGAGCCCGCCCGGGCCATCCTCTACCAGATCGGCGCCTTCCTGCCGCGGCTGCTGATCGCGGTCGTGGTGGTCATCGTCGGCTGGCTGCTCGCGAAGGTCGCGCGCTTCGCCGTCGTGAAGGCGCTGCGGGCCATCAACTTCCCGGTGCTGACCGAGCGCTCGGGCCTCGACGGCTTTCTGCGCCAGGGCGGCATGCCCGGCGACACGACGACCATCTTCGGCGTGCTGGTGTACTGGCTGGTCATCCTGGCGGCGCTGCTTATCGCCTTCAACGGGCTGGGCCTGACCTACATCACCGACCTGCTCGGCCGCGTGGTGTGGTTCGTGCCCAATGTGTTCGTGGCGCTGCTCGTGCTGGCCTTCGGTGCCTACTTCGCGCGCTTCATCGGCGACACCGTCACCACCTACTGCCGCAACGTGAAGATGCAGGATGCACTCCTGCTCGGCAAGCTGGCGCAGTACGCGGTGATGGCCTTCGTGATCCTGATCGCGCTCGACCAGATCAAGGTCGGCGGCGACATCATCCGCGAGAGCTTTCTGATCCTGCTGGGCGGCGTGGTCTTCGCCATTGCGCTGGCCTTCGGCCTGGGCGGCAAGGACTGGGCGGCCGAACGCATCGAGGAATGGTGGCCGCGCCGCGGACGCTCGTTGAAGGAACGCGAGGAAAGCGACCGACTGCCCTGACCGGCTGCCCGCCGGTTCCATGGCACGCGGCTTGCCTCGCCTTCGGGCACGTTCCCCCACTTTCGCCGACCGCGCTCTGCTGCCATGAAATCACCCAATCCGATCCACGTCGTCTGGCCCGGTGCCGCGTACCCACGCGGCGCCAACTGGGACGGCGAAGGCGTCAACTTCGCCCTGTTCTCCCAGCATGCCGAGAAGGTCGAGCTGTGCATCTTCGACGACAGCGGCCGACATGAGCTGCAACGCATCGTGCTGCGCGAGCGTACCGACGACGTGTGGCATTGCTACCTGCCGGAGGCCCGACCCGGCATGGCCTACGGCTACCGCGTGCACGGCCCGTACAAGCCGGAAGACGGCCACCGCTTCAACCCGCACAAGCTGCTGATCGACCCGTACGCGAAGGACCTGGTCGGCAAGCTGCGCTGGAGCGATGCGCTGTACGGCTACACCATCGGCAGCAAGCGCGAGGACCTGTCCTTCGACCGGCGCGACAGCGCGTCCTTCATGCCCAAGGGCCGCGTGCTCGAGACCGCCTTCACCTGGGGCGAAGACCGCCGCCCGCAGATCGCGCGGCAGGACATGGTCATCTACGAGATGCACGTGCGCGGCTTCACCATGCAGCACCCCGAAGTGCCGCCCGAGCTGCGTGGCACCTACGCCGGCCTCGCGACCGCACCGGTCATCGACTACCTGCAGCGCCTGGGCGTCACCACCGTCGAGCTGTTGCCGGTGCACAGCTACCTGAACGACCGCCACCTGGCCGAGAAGGGCCTGCAGAACTACTGGGGCTACAACACCCTCGGCTTCTTCGCTCCCGAGATGCGCTATAGCGCGTCGCGCAAGGTGAAGGAGTTCAAGACGATGGTGAAGACGCTGCACTCCGCCGGCATCGAGGTGATCCTCGACGTGGTCTACAACCACACCTGCGAAGGCAACCAGCTCGGGCCGACGCTGTCGCTGCGCGGCGTGGACAACGCGTCGTACTACATCGTCAACGCCGACAACCGGCGCTACTACGACGACTTCACCGGTTGCGGCAACACCGTCAACCTGGAGCATCCGCGCGCGCTGCAGCTGGTGATGGACTCGCTGCGCTACTGGGTCGAGGAGATGCACGTCGACGGCTTCCGCTTCGACCTCGCCTCGGCCCTGGCGCGCGAGAGCGGCAAGGTCGAGAACCTCGGCGGCTTCTTCGATGCGATCCGGCAGGACCCGGTGCTCAACCGCGTCAAGCTCATCGCCGAACCGTGGGACCTCGGCCACGGCGGCTACCAGGTCGGCAACTTCCCGCTCGGCTGGGCCGAGTGGAACGACCGCTACCGCGACGGCATGCGTAGCTATTGGAAGGGCGACGGCGGCCTGCTCGGCGAAGTGGCCAGCCGGCTCACCGGTTCGCAGGACCTGTACGGCTGGTCGGGCAAGCAGCCACCGGCCAGCATCAACTTCGTGACCGCGCACGACGGCTTCACGCTGCACGACCTGGTGTCGTACAACGAAAAGCACAACGAAGCCAACGGCGAAGGCAACCGCGACGGCAGCAGCAACAACCCTGCGTGGAACTGCGGCGTCGAAGGGCCGACCGACGACCCCGACGTGCTGTCGCTGCGCACACGCCAGAAGCGCAACCTGCTCGCGACGCTGCTGCTGTCGCAGGGTGTGCCGATGCTGCTGGCCGGCGACGAATCCGGCCACACGCAGAACGGCAACAACAACGTCTACTGCCAGGACAACGCGCTCGGCTGGCTCGACTGGGCACTCGACGACGAGCGCATCGCCATGCGTGACTTCACGCGCCACCTGGTGCACCTGCGCCGCCGCCACCCGTCCTTCGGGCGGCGCAGCTTCTTCCGCGGTGCGCCGCTCGAAGCCGGCGCCGCCAAGGACCTGGTCTGGTACCGCCCCGACGGCCAGGAGATGAGCCCTGGCGACTGGTCCGACGGCAACGCCCGCTGCATCGCCATGTTCATGTCGGGCTGCGGCATTGCGGACATGGGCCCGCGCGGCGAGCCGCTGGTCGACGACGACTTCCTGCTGCTCTTCAATGCGCACCACGAAGACATGGATTTCACCCTGCCCCCCAACGGCGCCCCGTGGTGCCTGCGCGTCGACACCGCCAGCGACACGCTGCCCGACGACGCTTTGCCCCCCCTGGTGCAAGCCACCCTGCGCGTGCACTGCCGCTCGCTGGTGCTGCTCGCCCGACCTGCGAGAACACAACCATGAAACGTATCCACACCATGCCCTTCGGCGCCAGCCTTGTCGACGGCGGCGGCGTGCTCTTCCGCTACTGGGCGCCCGGCCTGGCGCGCATCGAACTCGAGCGCGAAGGCGCCGAGGGCGCCCTGCCCATGCTGCCCTACGCCGATGGCTGGCACCACCTCGAGGTGCCCGAAGCCGCCGTCGGCGACCGCTACCGCTTCAAGCTGCCCGACGGCCTGCGCGTGCCCGACCCGGCCTCGCGCCGCAACCCTGACGATGTGCACGGCGCCAGCGAGGTGGTCGACCCGCGCAGCTACCACTGGCAGGACGGCGCATGGCGCGGTCGCCCGTGGCACGAGGCGGTGATCTACGAACTGCACATCGGCACCTTCACGCCCGAAGGCACCTTCGCGGCAGCGCAGGCCCGGCTGGCCGAGCTCGCCGAACTGGGCTTCACCGTGATCGAGGTGATGCCGGTGGCCGACTTCCCCGGCCAGCGCGGCTGGGGCTATGACGGCGTGCTGCTGTTCGCACCCGATGCGGCCTACGGCACGCCCGACGAACTCAAGGCCTTCGTTGACGCGGCGCATGCGCTCGGGCTCGTGGTGCTGCTCGACGTGGTCTATAACCACTTCGGTCCGGAAGGCAACTACCTGCACGCCGGCAGCCCGGCCTTCTTCAACCCGGCCCACCAGACGCCGTGGGGCGCGGCCATCAACTACGACGGCGAACTGGCACGCACCGTGCGCGACTTCTTCATCCACAACGCGCTGTACTGGGTGGAGGAGTTCCGCTTCGACGGCCTGCGCATGGACGCGGTGCACGCCATTCGCGACGACTCCGACACCGACATCGTGCAGGAGATCTGCGCCGCGCTGCGCGACGGGCCGGGCCGCGAGCGCCAGATCCACGTCGTGCTGGAGAACGATGCCAACGGCTCGCACTACCTCGCGCGCGACCCCGACAACCGCCCGACCTGCGCCACCGCGCAGTGGAACGACGACCTGCACCACGCGGCGCACGTGCTGGTCACCGGCGAGCGCGACGGCTACTACGCCGACTATGCGGACGATGCCGTCGACAGCTTCGGCGTGGCGCTGGCGCAGGGCTTTGTCTACCAGGGCCAGCCCTCGCCCTTCCGCAACGGCGAACACCGCGGCGAGCCGAGTGCGCACCTGCCGCTGGCGGCCTTCGTGTCCTTCCTGCAGACGCACGACCAGGTCGGCAACCGGGCCTTCGGCGACCGCATCTCGGCGCTGGCCGACCCGGTGCTGCTGCGCGCGGCCTACGCCTGCCTGCTGCTGTCGCCGCATGCGCCGATGCTCTTCATGGGCGAGGAATACGGCGCGTCGACGCCCTTCCTCTACTTCTGCGACTTCGGTCCCGAGCTGGCGGCCGCCGTGTCCGAAGGCCGCCGCGCCGAGTTCGGTGGCTTCGCGGCCTTCAAGGACGAAGCCGCGCGTGCGCGCATCCCCGACCCGAATGCCGAATCGACCTTCATCGCTTCGAAGCTCCGCTGGGAAGAGCGTAAGGACGGCGCCCATGCCGAGCTGCTGGCGCATGTGCGCGACCTGCTCGCGCTGCGCCGCGAACGGCTGGTGCCGCGCCTGGCCGCGCACCGCACCGGCGGCACGCACTGGCGCGAGGGCGAGGCGTTGCGCGTGCGTTGGGAAGTCGGTGGCGCCGCACCCGGCCGCTTCGCCCAACTGAACCTGCTGGCCCACTTCGGCACGACGCCCATCGACGCACCGCCGCTGGCGGGCGACCTGCTCTACACATCGAACACCGACCGCGACGCCAGCCCGACCTGGCGCCTCGCGCCCGGCGCCGTCTGCCTGACCCTCGAGGAGAACCCGCTTGCTTGACGCACCCCACGGCGAACACGAGGCGCTGCAGCGCCTGTGCGCCCACTTCGGCATCGCGACCGACTACCACGACATCTTCGGCAACCGCCATGTGATCGCGCCGGCCAACCTGGTCACGCTGCTCGCGAGCTTCGGCGTCGACCCGCATGCGCTGCCGCACGAGAGCCTCGAGCAGGTCGACGCGGCGCACTGGCAAGGAACGCTGCCGCCCGCGGTCGCGGTCGACGCCGGGCGCGAGCAGTGGCAGCTCACGCTGCGGCTGCCCGCCGCGCAGCCGGAGATCGGCTGGACGCTGCACACCGAAGACGGCACGCCACACCATGGCCGCATCGACCTGCATGCGCTGCCCGAGGGCGCGCGTGGTGAACGCGACGGCGTCGTCGTGTGCGAACGCCGGGTGACGCTGAATCTGGCGCTGCCGATCGGTTACCACCGCCTGAGCCTTGACGGCTACGTCGGCGAAACGCTGGTGCTCGCCGCGCCGCCGCACTGCTACCAGCCACCCGCCCTGCGGGGCGACGGCCGGGTGTGGGGGCCGGCGGTGCAGCTGTATGCGCTGCGCTCGACGCGCAACTGGGGCATCGGCGACTTCAGCGACCTGACGCAGCTCGCGCAGCAGGTGGCGCCGCGCGGCGCCGGCATCATCGGGCTGAACCCGCTGCACGCGCTGTTTCCGCACAACCCGGCCCACACGAGCCCGTACAGCCCGTCGTCGCGGCTGATGCTCGACGTGCTCTACATCGACGTCGAGGCCGTCGATGAATTCCGTGACTGCGAGCCGGCCCAGCGCCTGGTGCAGTCGCCCGACTTCCAGACGCGGCTGGCCGTGCTGCGCGAGGCGCCACTGGTCGACTACCCCGGCGTGGCCACCGCGAAGTTCGAGGTGCTGGAACTGCTCTACGCGCATTTCCGCGCGCAGCAGGCCAACGGCCAGAGCGCCAGCGCCGCTGCCTTCGACGACTTCCGCACGGCACGCGGCGACGCGCTGCGCCGCCACGCGACCTTCGAGGCGCTGCAGGCGCATTTCTTCGCGGCCGATGCCGCCGTGTGGGGCTGGCCGGTGTGGCCCGAGGACTACCGCGACCCGGCCTCGCCCACGGTCGCGCGCTTCGTCGAGACGCACGCCGAGCGCGTCGGCTACTACGAGTACCTGCAATGGCAGGCCGCGCGCCAACTGCAACGCGCGAGCGACCAGTGCGCGGCGCTG
Organism: Variovorax sp. YR752; assembly: GCA_943372425.1. Lineage (GTDB taxonomy): Bacteria > Pseudomonadota > Gammaproteobacteria > Burkholderiales > Burkholderiaceae_C > Variovorax. Next base: position 7,246 of record CALRYR010000026.1, read on the forward strand.
GGCATGGCCGTGGGCCTCTACCTGGACCTGGCCGTGTCGGTCGACCGGGCCGGCTCCGACACCTGGTGCCAGGGCGAGCAGTTCGCGCACGGCGCGAGCGTGGGCGCACCGCCCGACGAGTTCAATCCCAACGGCCAGGGCTGGGGCTTGCCGCCGCTGCGGCCGGACAAGCTGCGCGCCGACGGCTACCGCTTCTTCATCGAGACGCTGCGCGCCAACATGCGCGGCGCCGGTGCGCTGCGCATCGACCACGTGATGGGCCTGATGCGCCTGTTCTGGATTCCGCCGGGCAAGACGCCGCAGGACGGCGCCTATGTGCACTACCAGCTGCACGAGATGCTGGCCGTGGTCGCCATCGAGAGCGAACGCGAACGCTGCATGGTGATCGGCGAAGACCTCGGCACGGTGGCCGACGAGATGCGTGGCGCCCTGGCGCGCTACCAGATCCTGTCGTACCGCCTGATGTACTTCGAGCGCGGCCACGATGGCGAATTCAAGGCGCCGGCCGAGTACCCGCGCCATGCGCTGGTGGCCATCAGCACGCACGACCTCGCCACGCTCACCGGCTGGTGGACCGGGCATGACCTGCGGCTGCGCCTGTCGCTCGGCCTCTTCCCCAACCAGGCCATCTTCGAGAAGCAGCTGTTCGACCGCGCGCAGGAGCGCGTGCGCCTGTTGCTGGCCGTGCAGCGCGCCGGCCTGCTGTCGGCCGATGCCGTGGCGCAGGCCACCGGCGCCCAAACGCTGGCGCCCGAGACCGTGGCCGCCTTCCACGCCTTCCTCGCGAGCACCGCGTCGCAGGTGATGATGGTGCAGCTGGAAGACGCCATCGGCCAGGTCGAGCAGGCCAACATGCCGGGCACGACCGACGCGCACCCCAACTGGCAGCGCAAGCTCACGCTCGACCTGCAACAGCTCGCCACCGACGAGAGCACGCTGGCGCTGTTCCAGTCGCTCGAAGCGGTGCGCCCGCACCCGGCGCGCGCGCCGGTGGCCCACCGCGGCATCGAGACCGTGGTGCCGCGCGCCACCTACCGACTGCAGTTCCACAAGGACTTCACCTTCGACGACGCGATCGCCGTGCTGCCCTACCTCGCGAAGCTGGGCGTGAGCCATGTCTACTGCTCGCCGATCCAGCGCGCGCGGCCGGGCAGCATGCACGGCTACGACGTGGTGGCGCACGACGAGATCAACCCCGAGCTCGGCGGCCAGGCCGGCTTCGAGCGCTTCAGCGCCGCGCTGCGCGCGCATGGCATGGGCCAGTTGCTCGACCTGGTGCCCAACCACATGGGCGTGCTCGGTGCCGACAACGCCTGGTGGATGGACGTGCTGGAGAACGGCCCCGCGTCGCTCTATGCGCAGCACTTCGACATCGACTGGCAGCCGCTCAACGTCGAGCTGCACGGCAAGGTGCTGCTGCCGGTGCTGGGCGACCACTACGGCGACGTGCTCGACCGCGGCGAGCTGGTGCTGGCCTTCGATGCCGAGACCGGCAGCCTCGCGGTGCACTACCACGAGCACCGCTTTCCGCTCGCGCCGGAGACCTACGTGCGCGTGCTGCAACGCGCCGAATCGCGCCTGGCCGACCCGGACCTGTCGGCCAGCTTGGCGAGCATCGCCACGTCCTTCGGCCACCTGCCCGCACGCGAGGCCACCGATGCCGAAGCGGTGGCCGAACGCGCGCGCGACAAGGAGCTGATCAAGAGCCGCCTGGCGCGGCTGGTGTCGCGCCAGCTTGACGTGGCGCAGGCCATCGCGGCGGCACTGGCCGACATCAATGCGCAGGGCGAGCGCGATGCGCTGCATGCGCTGCTCGAAGCGCAGGCCTATCGCCTCGCCTTCTGGCGCGTGGCGGCCGACGAGATCAACTACCGGCGCTTCTTCGACATCAACGAACTGGCGGCGTTGCGCATCGAGCGCGAGCCGGTGTTCGAGGCCACGCAGGGCATGGCACTCGACCTGGCGGCTGCGGGCGTGGTCGACGGCCTGCGCATCGACCACCCCGACGGCCTGTACGACCCGGCCCAGTACTTCAACCGGCTTCAGCAGGGCTACGCCAAGCGCGCCGGCCTGGTGCTGCCCGAGCCCGACGCCGAAGGCCGACCGCCCCGTCCGCTTTACGTCGTGGCGGAGAAGATCGCCGCGTCGCAGGAAGAGGTGCCCGTGCAATGGGCCGTCCACGGCACCACCGGCTACCGCTTCGCGACGGTGGTCAACGGCGTGCTGGTTGACACGAATGCGGAGGAGCGCTTCCTGCGCATCTGGCGCAGCTTCACCGGTGTGCTGCAGCCCTTCGGCGAGCTGGCCTACGAAGGCAAGCGCGCCATCATGCGCAACGCGCTGTCGTCGGAGCTCAACGTGCTGTCGAGCGAGCTGCTGCGCATCGCGCGCGGCGACCGGCGCACGCGCGACTACACGCTCAACACGCTGCGCCGCGCGCTGTCGGAAGTCGCGGCCTGCCTGCCGGTGTACCGCAGCTACATCCTCGACGCACCGTCGGAGCAAGACCGCAAGTACATCGACCGCGCTGTCGCCGAGGCGCGCCATCGCAGCCGCGATGCCGACGGCTCGGTGTTCGACTTCGTGCGGCTCACGCTGCTGGCCGACACCGTGCCCGGTGCCGACAAGGCGCTGTGCGCGCGGGCGCTGCGCCTGGCGATCCGCTTCCAGCAGTTCAGCGCGCCGGTCACGGCCAAGGGCGTGGAAGACACCGCCTTCTACCGCTACTTCCCGCTGAGTTCGCTCAACGAGGTGGGCGGCGAGCCGGCGCACTTCGGCATGACCGTGGCCGACTTCCACACCGCGAGCGCCGACCGTGCCGCGCGCTGGCCGCACACGATGCTGGCCACGTCGACGCACGACAACAAGCGCTCGGAAGACGTGCGCACGCGCATCGACGTGCTGTCGGAGATGCCTGCCACCTGGCGCCTGGCGCTGCGCCGCTGGCGCGCGATGAACCGCACCGACGCGGACGCCGCAGCGGGCGCGGACGAGCGCGGTGCCATGCCCTCCGCGGCCGACGAGTACCTGCTTTATCAGACGCTGCTGGGCACACTGCCCGCGGGCGGGCTGACCGACGCCGCACGCGCCGCGTACGTGGAACGCATCGAGCGCTACATGCTCAAGGCCGCGCGCGAGTCGAAGGAGCACACGAGCTGGACCTTTCCCGACGAGGACTACGAGAAGGCGCTTGCGGGCTTCGTGCAACGCGTCCTGGGTCGGGTCGCCGGCAACCCCTTCCTCGACGACGTACAGGCCCTGGGCGACACGCTGACCTGGTTCGGTGCGCTCAACAGCCTGTCGATGACGCTCATCAAGTACGGCTCGCCTGGCGTGCCCGACCTGTACCAGGGCAACGAGCTGACCGACCTGAGCCTGGTCGACCCGGACAACCGCCGCCCGGTCGACTATGGCGCGCGCGCGCAGTGGCTGGAGCGCCTGTCGCAGATCGCCCATGGCCCCGGCGAACCGGCCGCCGTGCGTGCGCTGGCAGCGGCACCGCATGACGGCGGCGCCAAGCTGTGGATCATCTCGCGGCTGCTCGAACTGCGCCGCGAGGTGCCGGCCCTGTTCCGCGACGGCGCCTATGCCCCGCTCGAAGCGAGCGGAACCGCCGCCTCGCATGTGCTCGCCTTCCAACGCGCGCACGAAGGCAAGACGCTGCTTGTCGTGGCCGGCCGCCTCTTCGTCGGACTCGCGACCGAGGCCGAATCGCAGGCCTCGATCGCGGCGTCGGATTGCTGGCTACCGCTCGGCGCCGAGGTCTGGAACGACACGGCCGTGGCGCTGCCCGGCTGGCCCGACGGCGCGCGCTTCCGCAACCTGTTCACCGGCGAAGTCCTGGCCGTGCGCGACGGCGCGCTGCCGATGAGCGAGGTGTTCTCGCACTTCCCGGGCGCGGCCCTGGTCGCGCTCGACGCACAAGAATGATCACTGAAAAACGCATGCTCAAGATCCATCACCTCGGCCATTCCCAATCCGAACGCATCGTCTGGCTGTGCGAAGAGTTGGGCCTTCCCTACGACCTTCAGCACCACACGCGGGATGCCATCACCCGCCTCTCTCCGCCCGATCTCAAGGCGCTGCATCCGCTGGGTGCGGCTCCGCTGATCGAAGACGGCGATTTGCTGCTCGCCGAGTCCGCGGCCATCGTCGAATACATCATCGTGAAGCACGGCGGCGGCCGCCTCAAGCTCGGCCCCGAGCATCCGGACTACGCGGCCTTCCTCTACTGGTTCCATTTCTCCAACGGCAACCTGATGCCGGCCATGGGCCGACTCATGATGGTCAGCCGGGCGAATCTGCCCGCCGATCACCCGGTGCTCGTGTCGGTGCAGGGGCGGCTCGACAAGGTGATGGCGCTCGTCGAGCAACGCCTGGGTGAAGCGACCTACCTCGCGAGAGAAGAGTTCACCGCGGCCGACATCATGAGCGTGTTTTCGCTCACCACAATGCGCCTCTTCCAGCCGATGGACCTGGCACCCTATCCCAATGTCCGCGCGTACCTGCAACGCATTGGCGAGCGGCCGGCGTATCGACGCGCGATGGCGAAGGGCGATCCGGATCTGGTGCCGATGTTGGGTTGAGAACGTGCGCTTCGACGAGGGTGCCGCTTCATCGAGCTCGGGGGTGCGGCGGCGCCTACCGCGCTGGGCGCGCTGGACGCTGGGGTTCTTGTGCCTGCTTGCGGTGCTCATGCTCGGCCCCATCGGCGTGTTGGCCTCTGGCCGCCTGGACCTGGATACACCATGGCACCTGACGCGTCGTGAAAGTACGGGGCAGGCGCCGGACCCTTCCATCGAGCGCGGTGCGGTGGTGCAGGTCTATGGTGCCCGCATCGTGCGCTGGCGCGGCGCCTTTGGCATTCATCCCTGGATCGCCGTCAAACGTGCCGGCTCGGATCTGTACACCACCTATCACATCGTCGGATGGCGGGCCCGACGCGGCGGCGATGCCCTGGTCACCAGCGACGTGGCCGCACCGGACATGCTTTGGTACGGCGCCCACCCACAGTTGCTTGTGGACCACCGAGGTGCCGAGGCTGAAGCCATGATTGAGCAGATCGAATCGGCCGTCGCCGCCTACCCATGGCGTGCGTCGTACCGCCTTTGGCCCGGCCCCAACAGCAACACCTTCGTCGCCTGGGTGGCCCGGCAGGTGCCTGCACTGCGCCTGGACCTGCCACCGACGGCCATCGGCAAGGACTATCTCGGTTCGACCACCTTCATCGACCATGCGCCTAGCGGCACCGGCTGGCAGTTCTCGCTGATGGGACTGGCGGGTGTGACGGTCGCACGCGACGAGGGCTTGGAACTGAACCTGTTGGGCCTGGGCTTTGGCATCGACGTCGACGATCGGGCCCTGCGGTTGCCAGGTTTCGGCCGACTGCCGGATGTCGCGCCACCGGATCCCGGCCAGCCTGCCGATTGAGCCGCAGGCCCGGCTCCCGGGCTCGTCTGCAGTCCGCCGACAGCAGCCGACGGCGGCCTCGAACTCGCGTCGCCGTTTCAAGCCTCGCCGGGCTTCCAGTCCGGGCTGTAGCCGCCAAGTGCCGGGTGGTACATCTCGTCTCCGTCATGCTGAGTGAACTCGACATTGAGTCGATTCTCCTGCAGGCCGAGAATGTCCGTGCAGTGCTGGCAAAGGGCCTGGGCCACTTGCATTCGCAGCTCTGCTGGTCGACCTCTGCGGATGTCCAGCATCAGCATTGAGACGGGGACCGGCTCGCCCCCCATTTCCGGGATGCGCCACACCCCGCCCTCGCCCAACTCGCGGATGGCGACACTGATTCGCCGAATATCAACGGACATCATGCGCGCGTAGGTCTCGCTCATCGCCGCCGCCAACCGCTTCTTGTCGCTCACGGAATAGTTGCAGGTCACGTCCAACTGAAGGTACGGCATAAGAAACTCGGTGGAGCGATGGGGCGCATGTCCGGTCGTGGCCGACTGCGGCTGGCAAGTGCCGCGCGACAGAACCCGACGTCGCAGGTCGATTCAGCGCACGATGATTCCCAATTTTCGCACTGCACGCGCCAAGCTGGAACGCACCACGAGCCTGTGGAAGGGGCCAATCACGAAGAGATAGAAGTGTCCGAATCTGTTGTTGCAGTGGACGACCGTCGTGGCGACAAGCTCGCGTCTCGTGTCATCGGCCAAAGCTCGCACGAGCACCGAGGCCTTGAAGTTGAGATGCTGGTCGTTCTCCCCCAAGACGAGTTCATGTTCAGACCTCGACAGGACCGGAAAGAAATCGATGTGCGCTTTGCCACTCGCCTGCACTTCCGCGCGGAGCGTGTCCGACGACTTGACCCCGAAGGGCGCAACCAGCAGGTCGCGGAACTTCAACAGCGCCCGAAACCACCAGGACGGGTCGCCAAAGACAGCTTGCGCCAAGGACTCGATCGGCAACGGGGTGCCAGGCGGGAGCGTGACCGCAAAAGCATCGGCGAAATGGGCGCTCTCGAACAGGCCGGCAACACGGCTTTCGACGGGCAATGCGACGGCTCGGACGACTGGCATAGGGCAGATTATCCGCCGCTCATGACCAAGCTTGCGCCAGCGACCCGTTGAGCCAACTTATCGATGAATCAACCCTTCGATGCCGTCCTTGTCGCAGTAGACCTCCACGACAGAAATCGCAAGGACCTGCTTTGGGATCCTGCCAAAGATGCAAGGCGATGTCGCTCGCCGAGTTCGACCGCGTCGCGGATCGCAGTTTCGGAATTCATGATCTTCTGAGCCATGGGTCTGTGTCTGGTTGTAGCCAGTTGGCGCTGTGCTCCCCATCCACCGGCTTGCGAACAACCATGTTGTGTTGAACGACGCGAAAGCCGCAGCTTTCGTAGAGCCGAGCCGCGTCGTGCGCATTGTCGGCGTCCACGCCCAGCACGGATTCGTTCATGCCTGCCTTGCGCTGTGCATGCAGAGCCCTTGCGATGAGCGCGCGCGCCACGCCACGTCGACGCCACGGCGCGCCGACGCTGATGAACTCCGTTTCGCCGCGCCGACGGTTCTGCGTCATGTTCTGCTCTTCGTTGATGAAGGGCTTGACCTGCCCAGCCACGCGATCGCTCTCGATGTGCCATGCCACCTGCCACAAGTGCGGCTGGAAGGTCGGCAGCGTCGTCCAGCGTTCGAAGTCACCTGGCTTGGGTGGTGCAACGCCCCAGTGTCCCCGCAGAGCTTCCATGTGGGCGTCGAAGATCGGACGCAAATGTTCCGCAAGAACCGGACGCACCTCGAACCCTTCCGGCAGCGGAACGTCGGGTATGCCATCGAGCGTAGGCCGCTCCATGAGGAGGAAGTGACGCGCGGGCAGATAACCGGCACGGCGCAGCATCGCGATGCGGCCGATCTCGCCCTCGGTCACGAAGACGTGATGCACGGACACACCGCCTTGGGCCTGCGCAAATTCGCGCTGTCGCCCCTCCACCCAGCGCAGCAGTTCGTTGCCGATGCCGCGACGCCGGAAGGTCGGATGTACGAAGCCGACCTGGGCCTGGGCCAGCCAGCCGTTTTCGTCGATCCAGTGCGATGTGCGCACGTATCCCACCAACTGACCGTCGACTTCGGCCATCACGATGTCGACGAGCGGATCAAACCCAATGAACCGGGCGTAGTCGAGACGCATGTGTTCCGGCGTGCGGACCCATCCCATCCTGTCTTCCGCAAATACCGCGTTCGCTACATCCGCCATCGCGGGGAAGTCGCTTTCGCCGGCAAAGGGGCGAAATCGAAGGTGTGGCGGAAACTTTTTATTCATCGCAGCAAATGTCCACTACTGGCGGACTGTATCGGGTCACCGCGTCAACGGCTTGAGCCAGCCGCCATCTGAAGTACGACTACTGATCAACTGAAGACAACCGCTTCTGAACAGTCTGGAGGATGCGTCCCCGAGTCAGTCTCATGGCCTGCCCTCGATGTTGGCTTTGCGGAGACACCACCGAGGTCACGGCCACAGCCAAGCCGAGCGGCGCGTGAACCCAGATGGCTTGGCCCCCATAGCCGCTGGCAAGGAAGGTATGGCTCGATGCCACCCACCAGTCGAAACCCTCGAATGCGATCGCGTCGAGGCGCTGCTCTTCGGGCATCGATTGCCGCCAAGCAGGCATGTCCTGCGCCGCCGCTGACGCGCCCGCGAACAGACAAAGACACAGAGAATAGATTCGCATCGCTTGATCCGAAGGGGTGCTTTTCAAAACATTGGAGCCCCAAGGCTTCCGGCCTGCAACTCCATTCCTTTCCACGCCTCGAACACTGCCGAAGGTGCGACCAAGGCAGCACAGCCGTGCGTGTCGCTGTGGCAGACAACCCGGGTGAGTCCACCCTCGGCCGCGAAGGGCGATCCGGCTCTCACGCCGACGCCGCGTTAACGCGGCATTCTCGGACGCGCGCCCCGCTTGCCCGAGGCGAGAATCGTGCGATGAATTGCCCCCTTCTCGTGCGTGCTCGAGTGTCTTCCCGCCTCGCGCCATCACTGACCGCCGGCCTCCTTTCCCTGGCCATCGCAGGATGCGCGACGGCGCCCACTGAGCCGACAGCCACGGGGTCGCCCACCCGCCCGCCGTCCGGCGCCACGGGCGCAGTTGTGCCCGCCCCCACCGCCGCACAGTCGGCCGCCGACGCATCGTCCGACGCGCAGTTGCGCCTCGCGTCCTGGCTGGCCGACGTCCGCGCCCAGGCGCTGGCAGCGGGCGTGCGCGCGTCGACCCTCGACGCGGCCTTGAACGGCGCGCAATACCTGCCGCGCGTGGTCGAGCTCGACCGGGCTCAGCCTGAATTCACACGGCCGATCTGGGACTACCTCGATACCGCGGTGAGCCCGCAGCGCGTGGCGAACGGACTCGAGAAGCAGGCCCAGGTGCAGCGCGAAGCCGCGAGCGCCGCAGCGCGTGATGGCGTGCCGCCCGAGGTGCTGGTCGCGATCTGGGGGATGGAGAGCAACTACGGCGGCAACTACGGCAGCACGCCGACGATCGACGCGCTCGCGACGCTGGGCGTCGACGGCCGTCGCGAGGCGTTCGCGCGCAGGGAACTGCTCGCGGCCCTGACGATCATCGATCAGGGCGACGTCGACCGGGAACACATGATCGGCTCGTGGGCCGGGGCGATGGGGCAGACGCAGTTTCTGCCCACGAGCTTCCTCGCCTACGCGGTGGATGCCGACGGCGACGGAAAGCGCGACATCTGGGGCAGCATGGCCGACGTGATGGCGTCCACCGCACATTTCCTCGCGCGCTCCGGCTGGCAGGCCGGCCAGCCGTGGGGTGCGGAGGTGCGCTTGCCCATGGGCTTCGACCCCGCGCTGGCCGACCC
>CALRYR010000027.1:0-16528 GCA_943372425.1 Variovorax sp. YR752
TGCTGGCCGGCGTGGCCGGCAGCTCGATGTCGTCGCTGGCGCCGGTGCTGCCGGTGTTCATTGTGTTCGCGCTGTTCGAGTTCGCCATGGTCGGCAGCAAGCTCTGGTTGCTGGGCAACCCGGCCTACCACGCGCTGGGCGTCGCCGTCGCGCTCTACATCGCCACGTTGATGGGCCAGGCGCGCAGCAGCGCGCAGGCGGCGCGCGCGGCGATCGACCTGCGCTTCGAGAACCTCGCGCTCATCGAGCAGCTGCAAGCCAGCACCGCAGAGGCGCAGGCCGCCCGGCGCGATGCGGAGCAGGCCAGCCTCGCCAAGTCCCGCTTCCTGGCGGCCGCCAGCCACGACCTGCGCCAGCCGATCCATGCCCAGGGCCTGTTCCTCGAAGTGCTGGCGCGCACGCGGCTCACGACCACCCAGTACGACGCGCTCGCCAACGCGCGCGCCACCTGGCAGGCCTCCGCCGAGATGCTCGACACCCTGCTCGACTTCTCCCGCATCGAGGCCGGCGTGGTCGAGCCGCAGATCGAGCCCTTCTACCTGCAGCCGCTGCTCAACAAGATCGAGAACGAGCTGGCGCCGCAGGCCGATGCCCAGGGCATCGTCTACCGCTCGATCGACACCGAGGTGATGGTGCGGTCCGACCCGGCGCTGGTCGCGCTGGTGCTGCGCAACCTGGTGTCCAACGCCATTCGCTACACCAAGCGCGGCGGCGTGCTGGTCGCCTGCCGGCGACGCGGCGGCAAGGCGGTGCTGGAGGTGTGGGACACCGGCATCGGCATCGACCCCTCGCAGCAGGAGGCGGTGTTCCGCGAATTCCACCAGCTCGGCAATGCCGAGCGCGACCGCCGCAAGGGCCTCGGCCTGGGGCTGGCCATCGCGCAGGGGCTGGCGCGCACGCTCAAGCAGGAACTCACGCTCTCCTCACGGCCGGGGCGCGGCAGCGTGTTCCGCCTCAGCCTGCCGATCGCCCCGCTGGGCAGCCGGGCTCGCCGCCCAGCTGCGGCGCCGGTGGCGGCGCAGGTCTTCGACGTGCGGGTGCTGGTGATCGACGACGACGAATCGGTCCGCACCGGCATGCGGCAGTTGCTGACGGCCTGGGGTTGCGAGTGCGACGTGGCGGATTCGGTGGAGGAGGCGCTGGCGCTGGCCCGTCGGCACCCGCCCGGCGTGGTCATCAGCGACTACCGGCTGCGCGGGCAGCAGACCGGCGCCGAGGCCATCGCGGCACTGCGCGCCGAGCACGGCAACGCACTGCCCGCCCTGCTCATCACCGGAGACACCGCGCCGCAGCGGCTGCGCGAGGCGCGGGCCAGCGGCGTGCCACTGCTGCACAAGCCGGTGCTGCCGGCCCAACTGCACCACGGCCTGCAGTGCGTGCTCCACCGCGTCGACCTCGACTCGAACTTCGCGCTGCTGGAAGACGTGCCCCCAGCGCCCGCCGGGCCAACGCACGCCGTCACGGCCCCTTGACCGAACCGTTTTAAGCTCGGGGGCTCCGCGGCCGATGCGCCGCCCCGCTCAGAAGGACCTCCGCATGAAAACCAAAGCCGCCGTCGCCTGGCAATCCGGCCAACCGCTGACCATCGAAACCGTCGACCTCGAAGGGCCGAAGTTCGGCGAGGTGCTCGTCGAGATCAAGGCCACCGGCATCTGCCACACCGACTACTACACGCTCTCGGGCGCCGACCCGGAAGGCATCTTCCCGGCGATCCTCGGCCATGAAGGCGCGGGCATCGTGGTCGACGTTGGCCCCGGCGTGACCACGCTCAAGAAGGGCGACCACGTCATCCCGCTCTACACGCCCGAATGCCGCCAGTGCAAGTTCTGCCTGAGCCGCAAGACCAACCTGTGCCAGCTCATCCGCGGCACGCAGGGCAAAGGCCTGATGCCCGACGCCACCAGCCGCTTCAGCCTGGACGGCAAGCCCATCTTTCACTACATGGGCACCTCGACCTTCAGCAACTACACGGTGGCACCCGAGATCTCGCTGGCCAAGATCCGTGAAGACGCCCCGTTCGACAAGGTTTGCTACATCGGCTGCGGCGTGACCACCGGCATCGGCGCCGTCATCTTCACGGCCAAGGTGGAAGCCGGCGCGAACGTGGTGGTGTTCGGCCTTGGCGGCATCGGCCTGAACGTGATCCAGGGCGCGAAGATGGTGGGCGCCGACAAGATCATCGGCGTGGACCTGAATCCCGAGCGCGAGGCGATGGCCCGCAAGTTCGGGATGACGCACTTCATCAACCCGAAGGACACGCCCAACGTGGTCGACGCCATCGTGCAACTGACCGACGGCGGCGCCGACTACAGCTTCGAGTGCATCGGCAACACGCAGGTGATGCGCCAGGCGCTCGAATGCACGCACAAGGGCTGGGGCCGCAGCATCATCATCGGCGTGGCCGAGGCCGGCGCCGAGATCAGCACCCGCCCGTTCCAGCTGGTCACGGGCCGCAAGTGGGAGGGCTCGGCCTTCGGCGGAGCGCGCGGCCGCACCGACGTGCCGAAGATCGTCGACTGGTACATGGAAAACAAGATCAACATCGACGACCTGATCACGCACACCATGCCGCTGGAAGACATCAACAAGGGCTTCGACCTCATGAAGCGCGGCGAGTCGATCCGCGGCGTGGTCCTGTATGACTGAAGCGATGCTCGGCCCGCTGCGCCGTGTGCACGCCGGCGTGCTGGACATCGCCTTCCATGAGAGTGGTCCCGAGGACGGGCCGCCCGCCGTGCTGCTGCACGGCTTTCCGTACGACGTGCACGCCTACGCCGAGGTGGTGCCGATCCTCGCCGACGCGGGCTGCCGCGTCGTCGTGCCCTACCTGCGCGGCTTCGGCCCGACGCAATTCGTCGATGCGGCCACGCCGCGCTCGGGCGAGCAGGCCGGGCTGGCTGCCGACCTGCGCGCCCTGCTCGATGCGCTGGCCATTCCCGCGGCCGTGCTGGCCGGCTACGACTGGGGCGGCACGGCCGCCTGCGTGGCGGCGGCGCTGTGGCCCGAGCGCTGCACAGGGCTCGTGTCCTTCAACAGCTACAAGGTGCAGAACATCGCGCATGCCGGCGAGCCGGCCCCGCCCGAGAACGAGTTCCGCTACTGGTACCAGTGGTACTTTCACACCGAGCGCGGCCGCGCCGGCCTGACCCAGAACCGGCGTGAACTCTGCCGCCTGCTGTGGCGGCTCTGGTCGCCCACGTGGGCCTTCGACGACGCGACCTGGGAGCGCACGGCGCCTGCCTTCGACAACCCGGATTTCGTCGACATCGTGATCCACTCCTACCGGCACCGCTACGGCAAGGCCGAAGGCGACCCGGCCTATGCCGACCTCCAGGCGGCGCTCGCCAAGATGCCCGAGATCTGCGTGCCGTCGATCACCTTCGACGGCGAAGACGATGGCGTGATGGCGCCCGCCGGCACCGCCGACCAGGGCCACCACTTCACCGGCCCGCGCACGCACCACACCTTGCCCGGCGTGGGCCACAACATGCCGCAGGAAGCACCCCGTGTGTTCGCCGACGCGGTGCTCGAACTCATTTCCCCACATCGCCGATGACCGCATCCCCCAAGACCCTGTCCGAACACCGCTGCTTCGGCGGCACGCAGACCTTCCACGAACACGCCTCCAGCGAGATCGGCCTGCCGATGCGCTTCTCGGTGTTCTTGCCGCCGCAGGCCGCCGAAGGCCCGGTGCCGGCCGTCATCTACCTCGCCGGCCTTACCTGCAACGAAGAGACCTTCATGGTCAAGGCGGGCGCGCAGCGGCTGGCGGCCGAACTCGGCCTCGCGCTCGTCGCGCCCGACACCAGCCCGCGCGGCGCGAACGTGCCCGGCGAGTCCGAGAGCTGGGATTTCGGCGTCGGCGCCGGCTTCTACCTCGACGCGACCGAGGCGCCATGGGCCACGCACTGGCGCATGGAAAGCTACCTGATCGGCGAATTGCTGCCGCTGCTCGGCACCGCCTTCCCGATCGATCCGCAGCGCATCGGCCTGTTCGGCCATTCGATGGGCGGGCATGGCGCGCTCACGCTGGCGCTGCGGCACCCGGGCCTCTTCAAGTCGCTGTCGGCCTTCGCGCCGATCTGCGCGCCCACGCGCTGCCCCTGGGGCGAGAAGGCCTTCACCGGCTACCTCGGCGCCGACCGCACACGCTGGATCGAGCACGATGCCACGGTGCTGATGGAGAACCAGCCGGTCGCGCCCTACCCCGCCGGCATCCTGGTCGACCAGGGCCTGGGCGACAAATTCCTCGCCGAGCAACTGCACCCGCATCTGTTCGAGGCCGCCTGCCACGCCATCGGCCAGCCGCTGACGCTGCGCCGGCACGAGGGCTACGACCACGGCTACTACTTCATCCAGAGCTTCATGGCCGACCACCTCGTCCATCACGCCCAGTTGCTGAAGGCCTGAGCATGGCCGGGCTCGCCGACAGCCTGCCGGAAGTGTTCGAGAGGCTCGGCCGCGTCCGGTGCCGGCGCATGTTCGGCGGCCATGGCGTGTTCCACGAAGATCGAATGATCGGGCTGGTGGTGCGCGAGACGCTATACCTAAAGGCCGACGCCGAGAGCGCTGCCCATTTTGATGCGCTCAACGCGTCCGCCTTCTGCTACGAGCGCCAGGGCAAGACGATGCAGATGTCGTACCGCGAGGCGCCCGCCGACCTCTTCGACGACCGCGAACTTGCAGCGCTGTGGGGGCGCCGCGCCTGGGAGGCAGCGATGCGCTCCGGACAGGCGCCCAAGCCACGACGTGCGAGGGCGCCGACGTCGGCACCGAAGAAAAAGAAAGCACCATGAACACCGCCCCGCCGCCCCTCCCGACCCGCGAAGAGATCGCCGCCTTCGACGTCTTCCCCGGCCTCACGCTGCAGGACATCGACGTGGTCGCGACGGCGACCCAGGCCGAGAAGGCGCTGGCCGAACTGGGCGCGCTGAACGTGGTCGGCTTCGACACCGAATCGAAGCCCACCTTCCTCAAGAACGAAATCTCGACCGGGCCGCACACGGTGCAGTTCGCCTCGCTCGACCGGGGCTGGGTGTTCCAGGTGCACGACCCGGTCTGCCGCGCGGCGGTAGCGCACCTGATCGCGTCGAGCGCGCTCGTCAAGGTCGGCTTCGGCCTGGCCGGCGACCGCACGCAGATCCGCCGCACGTTGGGCGTCGAGCCGCAGGGCGTGGTCGACCTCGACACCGTCTTCAAGCGCCGCGGCTACCGCGACGCGGTCGGCGTGAAGTCGGCCATTGCGCTGCTGTTCGGCCAGCAGTTCGTCAAGTCGCGCAAGCAGTCGACCTCCAACTGGGCCACCCAGCGCCTCTCCGAAGGCCAGGTGCGCTACGCCGCGAACGACGCCTACGCGGCCATGTGCGTGATGGACAAGCTGGGCCTGGACGCCGCCCGGCTCGTGCCGATGCCGCTGTCGAGCTGAGGGCGCGGGCTCTCTACAATTCCGCCCCTTTGCCTGTCTCGAAAGCTCCGCCCGCACCCATGGATATCGTCGTCAACGAAGAACTCAAGGCCTACATCGACCCGCTGACGCCAGAGGAGTACGAATCGCTGGAACGCAGCCTGCTGGCCGAGGGCTGCCGCGACGCGCTCGTACTGTGGGGCGATGTGCTGGTCGATGGCCACAACCGCTACGGCATCTGCCAGAAGCACGGGCTGCCGTTCCAGACGGTGCAGAACCCGCGCTTTCGCAGCATCGACGACGTGCACCTGTGGATGATCGACCAGCACCTGGGCCGGCGCAGCGTGTCGGACTTCCAGCGCGGCGTGCTGGCGCTGCGCAAGCGCGAGATCGTGGCCGAGCGGCGCGCCCGCGCGACGGCGCCCGCGACCGCGGACGCCACGGCCGACGAAGGCCCGCCCTTCGACGTGGACGAGGCGCCGCCGGCGCCGCTCAACAGCCGCGAGGCGATCGCCAAGGCCGCGCGCCTGAGCAGCAGCCAGGTCGTGATGATCGAGAAGATCCAGAAGCAGGCCGCGCCGGAACTGGTCGAGGCCGTGAAGGCCGGCACCATCTCGCTCAACGCGGCGGCCGCCGTCGCCAGCCTGCCGGCCGAGGAACAGAAGGCAGCGGTGGTCGCCGGCAAGGACGAACTCAAGCAGGCGGCCAAGCGGGTGCGCGACGCCAAGCGCAAGCCGCGCGAACCGTCGCCCGGTGACGCCGCGCCAGCGGATGCCGAGGATGGTGTCGACGAGGTGCAGGCGCTGCGCCGCCGTGTCGCGGAACTCGAGGCCGAGAACGCGTCGCTGCGCCGTCAGGTCGCCGACCTGCTGGCCAGCTAAGGCCGCCGCAGCGCGGTCAGAACAGGCTGCCCTGCCCCGCCACGCCCGGTGGCCGGAAGGCGCCGAGATCCAGCGCGATGCGCTGCCGGTTGAAGCCGATGCGGTTCGTCGCCTTCTCGAAGCGCTGGCGAATGAGGTCGGACCACAGGCCGCTGCCCTTCATGCGGGTGGCGAAATCGGCGTCGTAGTCCTTGCCGCCGCGCATCTCGCGGATGCGCGCCATGACGCGGTCGGCTCGCTGCGGGTAGTGCAGTTCGAGCCATTCCTTGAACAGCGGCGCGACCTCCCAGGGCAGCCGCACCACCGTGTAGAAGGCGCAGCGCGCGCCGGCGTCCCAGGCGGCTTCGAGGACCTGTTCCATGTCTTCGGTGACGAAAGGGATCTGCGGCGCCACGCTAACGCCGACCGGCACGCCCGCCTCGGCCAGCGTGCGGATGGTTCGCAGCCGCCGGTGCGGCGCGGCGGCGCGCGGCTCCAGCTTGCGCGCCAGGTCACCGTCGAGCGTGGTGACCGTGACATAGACCGCGGCCAGACGGTCGGCGGCCATCGGGGCGAGCAGATCCAGGTCCTGCTCGACCGCGCTCGATTTGGTCACGATGCCGAAGGGGTGGCGCGCCTCGCGCAGCACCTCGATCACCGACCGGGTCAGCCGCAGCTCGCGCTCGATCGGCTGGTAGCAGTCGGTGGCGGTGCCGATGGCGAGATGGCTCGGCCGGTAGCTCTTGCGGGCCAGCTCGGCACGCAGCACCTCCGCGATGTTGCGCTTGGCGATCAGCTTGGTTTCGAAGTCGAGGCCAGGCGACAGATTGAGATAGCTGTGCGTCGGGCGCGCGAAGCAATAAATGCAACCGTGCTCGCACCCGCGGTACGGATTGAGCGAGCGGTCGAAGGGGATGTCGGGGGAGTCGTTCTCGCTCAGGACGGACTTGACGTCTTCGAAGCGGACTTCGGTCTGCAGCGGCGGCAGGCCTTCGGCCGCATCGTCCTGCAGGGTGTTCCAGCCGTCGTCGAAGTCGTCGCGCACATCGCGTTCGAAGCGGTGCGGCAAGCGGCTGGCGGCGCCGCGGCCCTTGAGAGCCTGAAGAGGGATGAGGTGATCGGCCATGGAGAGCTGTATTTAATTACAGTATCCCGCATCGCCTCCTGCATGGATAGAGGAAATCGCAGATCAGCGAGAGGCGGCGTCCTGTCCGCCACGTGCAGTCTGGCGGCTGCTGCCGAGAAAGGCGCCAAAGGCACTGGTCCAGAAGCCCGGTGCCGGATCCCTGTCGGCGCGTTGCCGCTTGATCGGCTGGAGCCGGGTCGGCTCGGGCAACACGGCCAGCTGCGATTCGCCGAGGGGCACTCGGGGCGGCGGCACATACACCGGCCCTCCGCAGCGCGCTTCGCATTCCTGCATCTCGCGCGCCAGACGCATCATGCGGGCGGATGCCCCCGGCTCCCGACGGCGCAATGCCACCAGGCCTTCGAGGTACTCCTTCGTCAGCGCCTCCCACTGGGAGAAAGCGGACCCCATGGGGATGGTGTGCTTCGGCATGTGATCCTCTTGTTCCAGCGTCGTGTCCATCGGCGAGGCACCCGCGATGCCTACGAAAGACTTATCGGCACGACCCGCCGAGTCTTGAGGCTCGGCCCTAAAAATTCGAGGAGAGAGTGGGCATATGACCGGGTTGAGCCGGCTCGGCAAACACACTGTGGCGACGATCCAGGCAGCCGAATCGTCGGCGGCCGATCAGTTCTTGGGGCGCCAGGCGCTGAGGAACTCGGCCGTCTTGTCGCGCGGCTGCCAGGTCACGACCACCGTTTCGATGTTGGTCGACGCGCCCTGCCGCGTCTCCAGACCGGCACGCGCACCGTCGTCGCATGCCGCCAGACACAGCACCAGCACCGTCAGGCCGGCGGCCACAGTCCAGGACGTTTTCACAACCACATCTCCGGTTTGGAAGGCAGCCACCCAGGCCGGCCTCGATGCCGTTGATGATAGTTGAGTTGTTAACCTTTAGTACTATTTTGTGTAAGAAATGTTAACCACAAGTACTCATTTCAGAGCCGCCAAACGCTAGAACTCGGCATCCAGTTCGTCGATTTCGTCGGGCTCCTGCTTCGCCGCGGCCACCCATTCCTGCATCGCCGGCAGCTCCATGATTCGCTTGCAGTACGCTGTGCATTCGCGGTCCAGCGACACGTCGTAGCTCAGGAAACGGGTGACGACCGGGGCGTACATCGCGTCGGCGATGCAGGGCTGCTTGCCGAACAGGAACGGCCCGCCGTAGCTCTTGAGGCAGTCGCGCCAGATGGCGACGACGCGGTCGATGTCGGTCTGCGCGCGCGACCAGATCTTGAAGTTCGGGAAGTGGCCCTTGATGTTCATCGGCAGCGACCCGCGCATCGCGCTGAAGCCCGAGTGCATCTCCCCGCTGATGGCGCGGCAGTGGGCCCGTGCCTTGGCGTCGGCCGGCAGCAGGCCGGCCTTGGGCTTGATCTCGTTGAGGTATTCGCCGATGGCCAGCGTGTCCCAGACGTGGACGGTGCCATGCTGCAGCGACGGCACCAGCATCGACGACGACAGCAGCAGCATCTCGGCCTTCATGGCCGGATCGTCCGGAGAGATCACCTTCTCGCTGAAGTCGAGCCCCGCCAGCTTGCACATGAGCCAGCCGCGCAACGCCCAGGCGCCGTAGTTCTTGCTGCTGATGGTGAGAACCGGTTTGGCCATTGCGTTGCTCCTGGGTTGCCCAATCGTGAGGTGACGAGTGCAAGGCCCGTGCCACGCCCGAATGCGCTGGCCCGCAAATTGCCTTCAGCCCAGGCATGCTGTACCGGGCCTACCAAAACCAGAGCGATCTGATGTCTCCCATGCGGCTCGCGGCGCAGTTCATGGGCCAGGCCATGTGGGCGGGCGCCGGCCCCGACAGCGCCAGCCGCAAGATGGCGGCCGCCTTCGAGGTCTTCTCGCGCCTGCGACTCACCCACACCCGACCGGCCTACGGCATCGACCAGGTACTGGTCGACGGTGAACCGGTGGCGGTGCACGAGGAAGTGGCGCTGGTGGCCCCCTTCGGCACCCTGCTCCATTTCCGCAAGGACACCAAGGCGGTGCATCCGCCCGTGCTGCTGGCGGCACCGTTGTCGGGCCATTTCGCCACGCTGCTGCGCGAAACGGTGCGCACCCTGCTGCGTGACCACGACGTCTACCTGACCGATTGGCACAACGCCCGCGACGTGCCGCTGCGGCATGGCGGCTTCAGCCTGGACGACTACACGGCCCAGCTCATCTCGTTTCTCGAAGCCATCGGCCCCGGCGCCCACATGGTCGCGGTCTGCCAGCCCTGCGTGGCCGCCCTGGCCGCCACCGCGCTGATGGCCGAGGACGACAACCCCGCCGCACCGAAGAGCCTGACGCTGATGGCCGGGCCGGTCGACTGCCGCGTGAACCCGACAGGCGTGAACACGCTGGCCACCAGCAAGCCGATCGAATGGTTCCGCAAGAACCTCATCAGCCACGTGCCCTTCCCGCACGCCGGGATGATGCGGCGCGTGTACCCCGGCTTCCTGCAGCTCACGGCCTTCATGAGCATGAACCCCGAGCGGCACAAGGAACAGTTCAAGAAGCTGTACCAGCACATCGTCGATGGCGAGATGGAGAAGGCCGAGACGATCCGTGCCTTCTACGACGAGTACCTCGCCGTGAACGACCTGCCGGCCGAGTTCTACCTGGAGACGGTCGAGCGGGTCTTCCAGACCTACGACCTGCCGCGCGGCGAACTCACTGTGCACGGCCGCAAAGTGAACCCGGCGGCCATCCGCAAGACCGCACTGATGACGGTCGAAGGCGAGCGCGACGACATCTGCTCGGTCGGCCAGACGGTCGCGGCACAAGACCTGTGCCCCAACATCCGCCCCTACCTCAAGACGCACCACCTGCAGGCCGGCGTGGGCCACTACGGCGTGTTCAGCGGCAGCAAGTGGAACGCGCAGATCTACCCGCGGGTGCGCGAGGCGATCCACGCCGCAGCCGAACTCGGTTGATGCACGCGCCTACGGCACCGGCATAGCTCCTGTCTGACAGCACGAAGGGCGCTCGACGGCCCGCAATGTCAAGCGGGTGGCGTAGGCTAAAGACCTCAAGCCCGCAGTCGGAGCACCGGATCTTTTCCGGCGCAAAAAAGGAACGCACCCGTGCACATCGAACCCTCTCGCCTCAGCGAGCATGACGTCTGGCTTTTCCGGGAAGGCACGCACGCAAAACTTCACGAGACGATGGGCTGCCACCTGCAGCCCGATGGCGGCGCCACCTTTGCAGTCTGGGCCCCCAACGCACGCGCCGTGTCGGTGATCGCTGACTGGAACGGCTGGGACGACAGCGCCATGCCGCTGGCGCCGCGGCCCGACGGCAGCGGTGTGTGGGAAGGCTTCGACCCCCACGCCACCCGAGGCGCCGTCTACAAGTACCGCATCTTCTCCGCGACCAACGGCAACGTGCAGGAGAAGGCAGACCCCTTCGCCTTCTATGCCGAGCCGCCGCCCGCCACCGGCTCGCGCGTCTGGTCGCTCGAGCACACCTGGAACGACGACGCGTGGATGGCCGCACGCGGCCCGAAGAACGCGCTCGACGCGCCCATGTCGACCTACGAATTGCACGCCGGTTCCTGGCAGCGACAGGACGGCGAAATGCTCGGCTGGCGCGAGCTGGGCGAGCGTCTGGCCGACTACATGGTCGACATGGGCTTCACCCACGTCGAGTTGATGCCGGTGACCGAGCATCCTTTCTACGGCTCCTGGGGCTACCAGACCACCGGCTACTTTGCGCCCACCTCGCGCTACGGCACGCCGCAGGACTTCATGGCCTTCGTCGACCACATGCACCAGCGCGGCATCGGGGTGCTGCTGGACTGGGTTCCGTCGCACTTCCCGACAGATGCCCATGGCCTGGCCTTCTTCGACGGCACGCATCTGTTCGAGCATGCGGACCCGCGCCAGGGCTTCCATCCGGAATGGAACTCGAGCATCTTCAACTATGGCCGCAACGAGGTCCGCAGCTTCCTGATTTCGTCGGCGCTGTTCTGGCTGGAGTACTACCACCTCGACGGCCTGCGCGTCGACGCGGTGGCCTCGATGCTCTACCTCGACTACGCGCGCAAGCATGGCGAGTGGATTCCCAACGTGCATGGCGGCCGCGAGAACCTCGAAGCCATCGGTTTCCTGCGCGACCTGAACAAGGCGGTGTACCGCGAGCATCCCGACACCGTGTCGGTGGCGGAGGAGTCGACGGCGTGGCCGATGGTCTCGCGCCCGACCGACATGGGCGGCCTGGGCTTCGGCATGAAGTGGAACATGGGCTGGATGCACGACACGCTGTCGTACTTCGCCAAAGACCCGATCCATCGCCGCCATCATCATCACCAGCTGACCTTCTCGCTGGTCTACGCCTTCAACGAGAACTTCGTGCTACCGCTTTCGCACGACGAGGTGGTGCACGGCAAGGGCTCGCTCATCAACAAGATGCCGGGCGACCCGTGGCAGCAGTTCGCGAACCTGCGTGCGCTTTTCGGGCTGATGTGGGCGCACCCCGGCAAGAAGCTGCTCTTCATGGGCGGCGAGTTCGGCCAGCGCCGCGAGTGGACACACGACGGCGAACTCGAATGGTGGGTCACCGGCCAGGAAGGCCATGGCGGCCTGCAGCACTTCGTGCGGGAACTCAACCGTGTCTACAAGGCCGAGCCCGCGCTGTACGAGGTCGACTTCTCACCCGACGGCTTCGAGTGGGTGGAGACCGACGACGCGCAGAACAGCGTGTTCGCCTTCCTGCGCAAGGCGCGCAACGGCGACCCAGTGCTGGTGGTGTGCAACCTCACGCCACTGCCCCGCACCAACTACCGCCTGGGCGTGCCGCTGCCTGGCCTGTGGCGCGAACTGCTCAACAGCGACGCACGCGACTACGGCGGCGCCGGCTGGGGCAACATGGGCACGGTCGAGTCGTCGCCGCTGCCGGCGCACGGGCGCCCGCACTCGCTGACGCTGACGCTGCCCCCTCTTTCCACCCTGATCCTGAAGCTTGAGACCCATGCCTAAGAGCCCTTCGAAGAGCACACCGAAAAGCACGACCACGGCAACGGCAGCTGCTAAGCCATCGAAGGCCGCCAGCAGGCCCAGCGAGGACGCCACCGCTGCCACGCCAGCCATCCCCGAGACGCAGACCGCCGCATTGATCGCGCGCCCGCACAGCCTGCCTAAAGAAGGCCGGATCCGCGCGGTGATCGACGCCGTGCTGCCGAACGTCGATGGCGGCCGCTTCGCGGTCAAGCGCATCGCGGGTGAGCCCTTCGAGGTCACCGCCCACTGCATCACCGACGGCCACGACGTGCTGCGTGCCGTGATCCAGTGGTGGCGCGAGGGCGACACCACCGTGCACGAGACGCCGCTCACGCTCATCAACAACGATGTGTGGACGGGCAGCTTCACCCCGCCGGTGCCGGGCCGCTACATCTACTCGGTGCTTGCCTGGGTCGACGGCTTCGCCTCCTGGCGCCATGAACTGACACGCCGCGTCGATGACGCCGATATCCGCATCGCTGCGAAGGTCGGTGCGACGGAGGTCGCGGCGGCAGCCCAGCGCGCCAAGGGCGACGACGCGGTCACGCTTGCGCGCCTGGCGGCCGAACTCGACCGGGCCGCCGCGGACGAAACGATGAGCGGAACGGCCGTGAAGGCGCTGGCGCTCGACGAGAAGCTGGAGGCGTTGGCCTCGCTCTACCCGGACCGCCGCTTCGAGGCGCGCTACGGCGCCGAGCTGTCGCTCGTGGCCGACCGCGAACGCGCACGCTTCAGCAGCTGGTACGAACTCTTTCCCCGTTCAGCCGGCACCGTGCCCGGCCAGCACGGTACGTTCAAGGACGTCGAAGCGCGATTGCCCGCGATCGAGAAGATGGGTTTCGACGTGCTTTACTTCCCGCCGATCCATCCGATCGGTCGCGTGGACCGCAAGGGCAAGAACAACGTTCTTGTCACCGAGCCCGACGACGTCGGCAGCCCGTGGGCCATCGGCGCCGAAGAAGGCGGCCACAAGTCCATCCTTCCCGCACTGGGCACGCCCGAGGACTTCCGCCACCTGGTGGCCGAGGCCGGCAAGCACGGTCTCGAGATCGCGCTGGACATCGCCTTCCAGTGCGCGCCCGACCACCCCTACGTCAAGGCGCATCCGGGCTGGTTCCGCTGGCGGCCGGACGGCACCGTGCAGTACGCCGAGAACCCGCCCAAGAAGTACCAGGACATCTACCCCTTCAACTTCGAGTGCGACGACTGGCAAGGCCTGTGGACCGAACTCAAGAGCGTTTTCGACCACTGGATCGCCGAAGGCGTGACGATCTTCCGCGTCGACAACCCGCACACCAAGGCCTTCCCGTTTTGGGAGTGGTGCATCACGGAGATCAAGCGCGAGCACCCCGAAGTGCTATTCCTCGCGGAGGCGTTCACCCGCCCGAAGGTGATGCACCGGCTGGCCAAGCTGGGCTTCTCGCAGTCGTACACCTACTTCACCTGGCGCAACACCAAGCAGGAGCTGACGGAGTACTTCACCGAGCTGTCGCAAGGCCCGGGGTACGACTACTTCCGCCCCAACGTGTGGCCCAACACGCCGGACATCCTGCACGAGCAGTTGCAGAGCGGCGAAGCGCCGATGTTCCGGCTGCGGCTGACGCTGGCCGCCACGCTGGCCGCCAGCTATGGCATCTACGGCCCGGCGTACGAGCTGCTCGAGCACAAGCCGCGCCACGCGGGCAGCGAGGAATACCTCGATTCCGAGAAGTACCAGCTGCGCACCTGGCCGAACGACATGCCGCACAGCCTGGCGCCCTTCATCGCACGCATCAACCGCATCCGCCGCGACAACCCGGCCCTGCAGGGCAACGCGACGCTGCGCTTCCTGCCGGTCGAGAACGACCAGCTGCTGGCCTACGTGAAGTCCTCGGAAGACGGCAGCAACGTGGTGGTCACGGTCGTCAACCTCGACCCGCACAACGCGCAGTCCGGCTGGATCGGCCTCACGCCGGAATCGATCGGCGTGCCCGCCGGCCAGTCCTTCCAGGTGCACGATCTGCTGAGCGACCAGCGTTTCCTGTGGCAGGGCGAATGGCACTACGTGATGCTGGAACCGCAGAGCACGCCGGCCCATGTGTTGCGGGTGCGCCGACGCACCCGCGACGAGAACGACTTCGAATACTTCCTGTGAAAAGAAGAGAGGCCCCGTGGTCATGAACGCACCCCTTCAAGCCCAGCACGTGCAGCCGGCCACGGCCGGCAACGTGCCCGCCCTCACCCTCGAAACGCCGGAGATTGACACCAGCGACGATCCGCAGTGGTACCGCGATGCGGTGATCTACCAGCTCAACGTCAAGGCCTTCTTTGACTCGAACAACGACGGCATGGGCGACTTCAAGGGCGTGACCGCGAAGCTCGACTACGTGAAGGAGCTGGGCGTCAACACGATCTGGTTGATGCCCTTCTACCCATCGCCACTGCGTGACGACGGCTACGACATCTCGGAGTACGAGAGCGTCCACCCGCAGTACGGCACGATCGACGACTTCCGCGAGATGCTCGAAGCCGCGCACGCGCGAGGCCTCCGCGTGATCACCGAGTTGGTCATCAACCACACCTCGAGCGAGCACCCGTGGTTCAAGGCCGCCCGCGCCGCGCCACCCGGCTCGCCCGAGCGCAACTTCTACGTGTGGAGCGACACCGACCAGATCTACCAGGGCACCCGGATCATCTTCACGGATACCGAGACCTCGAACTGGACCTGGGACCCGGTCGCCAAGCAGTACTTCTGGCACCGTTTCTTCAGCCACCAGCCCGACCTCAACTTCGACAATCCGGCGGTGCTCGAAGCGATCATGAAGACGATGCGCTTCTGGCTGGACATGGGCGTCGACGGCTTCCGGCTGGACGCGATTCCTTACCTGGTCGAGCGCGACGGCACCAGCAACGAGAACCTGCCCGAGACGCACGACGTCATCAAGAAGCTGCGTGCCACCATCGACGCCGAATACAAGAACCGCTTCCTGCTGGCCGAGGCCAACATGTGGCCGGAGGATGTGCGCGAATACTTCGGCAACGGCGACGAATGCCACATGGCGTACCACTTCCCGCTGATGCCGCGCATGTACATGGCGATCGCGCAGGAAGACCGCGACCCGATCATCGAAATCATGCAGCAGACGCCGGACATCCCGGACGGCTGCCAGTGGGCCATCTTCCTGCGCAACCACGACGAGCTCACGCTCGAGATGGTGACCAGCCGCGAGCGCGACTACATGTACCGCATGTACGCCGCCGACCCGCGTGCGCGCATCAACCTCGGTATTCGCCGTCGGCTTGCGCCGCTGATGGAGAACGACGCCGACCGCATCAAGCTGATGAACAGCATGCTGCTGTCGATGCCGGGCTCGCCCATCATCTATTACGGCGACGAGATCGGCATGGGCGACAACGTCTTCGTGGGCGACCGCAACGGCGTGCGCACGCCCATGCAGTGGAGTCCCGACCGCAACGCCGGCTTCTCGCGCGCCGACCCGCAGAGCCTGTACCTGCAGCCGATCATGGACCCGATGTACGGCTACGAGGCGCTTAACGTCGAGACGCAGTCGCGCGAAGCCAGCTCGCTGCTCAACTGGACCAAGCGCATGCTGGCCGTGCGCAAGACCAGCCATGCCTTCGGCCGCGGCAAGCGTCGCTTCCTGAAGCCGGGCAACCGCAAGATCCTGGCGTACCTGAGCGAACACCACGACGATGCGATCCTCACCGTCTTCAATCTGTCGCGCACGGCGCAGCCGGTCGAACTCGACCTGTCGGCCTTCAAGGGCCGCGTGCCGGTCGAGATGCTGGGAAAGACCGCGTTTCCGCCGGTGGGCGAGCTGCCCTACCTGCTGACGCTGCCCTCGCACGGCTTCTACTGGTTCCGCCTGTCGGCCGAAGCGCCGATGCCCTCGTGGCACCAGGAAGGCACGCCGCTGCAGGACCGCGCGGTGCTCGTGCTCTTCGACGGCTGGACCAGCTTCTTCCGCGAGCGCGTGATGCCGTGGCGCATCGGCATGGCCGAACGCATGCGACTGCAGCTCGAGACCGAGACACTGCCGCGCCACGTCGAGACGCAGCGGTGGTACGCGTCGAAGGGCACGTCGATTGCGCGTGCCCGGGTGCGCGACCACGCGGTGTGGGACTCCGGGCAGCGCAGCTGGATGCTGCC
>CALRYR010000028.1:0-16505 GCA_943372425.1 Variovorax sp. YR752
CCACCGAGGATCACGGCCTGCGCCTTGAAGCGCTCGGCCGCCTGACAGCAGGCGTCGGCCAGCAGCTGGCGCGCGCCAGCGGGGTCGGCCATCAGCTGCGCACCGGTCGGTGCGACCGTGTGGATGCCCGCCAGCGTCTGGGTGTGGCCCAGCGCGCCGGCCAGGCGCGACAGCATCGGGCGCCAGCGCTCGCCGCCGGTGACGATGGCGAAGCGACCGTGCCACGCGGCCGCCGAGAAAGCCGCTTCGGCCAACGCGCCCACCGGCACGCCGGAGCCCTCGCGCAGCGCGAAGAGGCCCGGGTCGCCAAAGCAGCCGATCAGCACCGCGTCGGGCTTGCAACCGTCCTTGGCGATGGCGGCCGCCCAGGCGTCGATGACCGAATGGTTCGCCACCGCATAGGTGGCCTCCGACGAGATGTACGGCGCCCCGAAGCGGGCTGTGACGCTCTGCACATCGACCGCGTCGCCCACCGCCTTCTGCACGTGCTGCTGCAGCAGGGCGGTGACGGACGTCGAGGTGTTGGGGTTGATGACGAGCAGGCGCGGCAAAAGGACTCCTCAGCGGGGGCGGGTGGCACGGCGGCGCAGCAACGAAGCCGCGCCGAGCGCGATCCCCATCACGCCCAGCGAAACGATGGTGGTGACCGTGCCCAGCGCGTAGATCGACGGCGTGGTCACGGTGGAGGTGAGGCCCTGCAGCTCGAGCGGCAGCGTGTTGACGTCGCCGATGGCCTGCGAGGTGCGTGCGATCTCGTCCCAGCTCAGTGTGAAGCCGAACATGCCGATGCCGACGATGGACGGGCCGATCAGCGGCAGCACCACGTGCCGAAAGGTCTGCCAGGGCGTGGCGCCGAGGTCGCGCGCGGCTTCCTCGTAGGCCGGGTTGAAGCGGTTGAACACCGCGAACATGATGAGCAGGCCGAAAGGCAGCGTCCACGTGAGATGCGCACCGAGCGCCGAGGTGAACAGGCCGAGCGCGGTGCCGTAGTTCTCGAGCATGTCGGTCGCGCCCAGGGCGGTCAGCGCTTCCTTGATGCCGGTGTCGAGCAGGCGGAACTGCAGGCCGATGCCCAGCGAGATGATGATCGACGGCATGATCAGGCTGGCCACCGTGACGAAGAACAGCAGGTTGCTGCCCGCGAGCTTCTTGCGGAAGGCCAGACCCGCCAGCACCGACAGCACGACCGTGAAGGCCATCACCACCGCGCCCAGCGCCAGCGAGCGCCGGAAGGCCGCGCCGATGTCCACCGTGCCCAGCCCTTCGGCCAGCTTGTAGAACCAGTGCAGCGACACGCCGCGCAACGGAAAGGTCAGCCCGCCTTCCGGCCCCTGGAAGCTCAGCACGAAGATCGTGATCATCGGGCCGTAGAGGAACAGCACGAAGAGCGCGAAGACGATCGCCAGCGGCCAGAAGCCCGCTGCGCGTTTTTCGCCGATGCGTTGGCTCATTCAGAGCTCCTTGCGGATGTCGACGAGGCGCGTGAGGCCCCAGATGATCATCAGCACCACCGCCAGCAGAATCATCGCGTTGGCCGCGGCCAGAGGGAACTGCAAGTACGACGTCTGCACCTGGATGATCTTGCCGATGGACGCGATCTGCTGGCCACCCATCACGCCGATGGTGACGAAGTCGCCCATGACGATGGTGATGACGAAGATCGAGCCGATCAGGATGCCGGTGCGCGAGAGCGGGACGATCACGTTCCACAGCGTCTGCCAGCCGGTGGCGCCGGAGTCGTTGGCGGCTTCGAGCAGCGAACGGTCGATGCGCATCATCGAGTTGAAGATCGGCACGATCATGAACATCGTGTAGAGGTGCACGAAGGCGAGCACCACGGAGAAATCGGAGAACAGCAGCCACTCGACCGGCTCGTTCACCAGGCCCATGCCCATCAGCCCCTGGTTGACCAGCCCGTTGCGGCCCAGCAGCGGCACCCACGAGATCATGCGGATGACGTTCGAGGTCCAGAACGGCACGGTGCACAGCACGAACAGCACCGTCTGCATCGTCGACGAGCGCACGTGGAAGGCCAGGAAGTACGCGACCGAGAAACCGATGAGCAGCGTGATGCCCCACACCAGCAGGCAGAACTTGAGCGTGCTGATGTAGGTGCTGAGCGTGACGCACAGGTCGCCGTTGTCGGTGAGCTGCGAGCAGCCTTCGAACAGGCTCAGGTAGTTGCGCAGCGTGACCGCGGGGATCAGCTCGTACTCGTTGAAATTCCACAGGCTGACCATCGCGATCAGCGCCAGGGGAATCAGGAAGAACAGCAGAAACACCAGCGCGAAGGGCGCCGCCTGCCACCACGCCTTGACGGCATGGACGGAGGGGCTGGGCGCGTGCGCGCTGGTGGTGGGGGCGCTCACGGGATCAGGCAGCGACGAACTCGTTCCACTTGCGCACCATGTACTCGTTCTCGTCCATCACAGCGTTCCAGCAGGCGATGCCGCCCATGCGCTGTTCGTAGCTGCCGCCGTCGCGAATCGAACCGGTCTTGGCCAGCACGTCGCCGTTCGGGCTCTTGATGTCTTGCGACGCAGCCTTGCCTTCCATCCAGTAGGCCCACTCGTAGGCTTCCATCTTGGCCTTGGCGGTGTCGAGCACGGCGCTGTAGTAGCCCTGGCGGTTGAGGTACGCTCCGGCCCAGCCGTCGAGGAACCAGTTGATGAACTCATAGGCGCCGTCGAGCTTCTTGCCGCTCAGCGTGGCCGGCAAGCCGAAGCCGGCGGCCCAGGCGCGATAGCCTTCTTTCAGCGGCTGGAAGTTGCAGGCGATGCCCTTGGTGCGCACGGCCGTCACGGCCGGCGACCACATCGACTGGATCACGACTTCGCCCGACGCCATCAGGTTGACCGACTCGTTGAAGTCCTTCCACAGCGCGCGGAACTGGCCAGCCTTCTTGGCCTCGATCAGGGTCTTGATCGTCAGGTCGATCTCGGCCTTGGTCATGTTGCCCTTGTCCTTGTACTTGTGGATGCCCTTGGCTTCCACCACCATCGCGGCGTCCATGATGCCGATCGACGGGATGTTCAGGATCGCGGCCTTGCCCTTGAACTCGGGGTTGAGCAGTTCGGCCCAGGATTCGATCGGGCGCTTGATCAGGTCGGGGCGGATGCCCAGCGTGTCGGCGTTGTAGACCGTCGGGATGAGCGACATGTACTGCGTCGGCGCGGTCGCGAACTTCTTGCTCTTCTCGCCTTCGAGGTAGATCACCTTCTTCGGCGCGGTGCCCTGGTCGCCCACGGCTTTGCCGGCCACCATGCCTTGCGTGAACAGCGGCGTGATCTTGTCGGCGTTCTTGATCTTCTTGGTGTCGATGCCCTTCAGGTTGCCGGTCGGCACGATCTTCTTGAGCGAGAAGAACTCGGTGTCGATCAGGTCGAAGCTGTTGGGCGCGGTGACGGCGCGCTTGGTCACGTCGTCGGTGGTCACGGCCACGTACTGGATCTCGATGCCGGTGTCGGCCTTGAACTTCTCGGCGATCGCCTTGTCCTGGTTCACCGCGGTGCCCAGGTAACGCAGCACGACCTTCTCCTGCGCATGGACGAAGGGCGCCATGCCGCTGGCCAGGATGCCGGCCAGGCCGGCGCCGCCTTGGATGAGGGTGCGGCGCTGCAGGCCTGGGCTGGACGTGTCGATGGGTTCGGACATGGAAGGTCTCCGGTTGCTGGTTTGAGAAGATTGGGTCGCGGGCCCTGCAGGGTCAGGCCACGAAGGCAGCGATGGCCACGGTGTCATCGCGCTCGGGCGCCGGTGGCGTTGCGGCGCGGTCGGCCGGGCGTTGGGCGCCGGGGCCGAGCACCCGCGCGTCGGCCTCGGCCCAGCTGAGACGCACCGCGTCGCCCGAGGCAAAGGGCCGCGCCAGGAAGGCAGCTTCGCCCAGCAGCACCGAGACGGTCTGGCGTTCCTTGGCCACGCCGTCGAGTGCCAGGCCGAGCAGCACGTAGGTGCCCTGGTATTCGACGTCGGTCACGTGCGCCGGGACGCCGGCACCGCCGGTGTCAGGCGCGATGTGCATGTGGTCGTTGCGCACGGCGATCGGCCCGGCCGGCGTGTCGAGCACGTTGTGGCCGCCCATGAAGCGCGCGACGAATTCGCTGGCCGGATGGTTGTAGACGGCGTGCGGCGAACCAACCTGCTCGATCAGGCCGTGGTTCATCACGACCATGGTGTCGGCCAGCGCCATCGCCTCTTCCTGCGAGTGCGTGACGTGGATGAAGGTCAGGCCCAGTTCCTTCTGCCAGCGGCGCAGTTCGGCGCGCATCTGGATGCGCAGGAAGGGGTCGAGCGCCGACAGCGGCTCGTCGAGCAGCAGCACGCGAGGCTCGGTGATCAGCGCGCGCGCCAGCGCCACGCGCTGCTGCTGGCCGCCGGAGAGTTCACCCGGCTTGCGCTCGGCCAGATGGCCCATCGCCACCCGCTCGAGCAGGTCGCCGGCGCGCTTCTGGCGCTCGGCCTTGCCGACGCCCTTCATCTTCAGGCTGAAGGCCACGTTGTCGAGCGCCGAAAGGTGCGGGAACAGCGCGAAGCTCTGGAACATCATCGCCGTGCCGCGCGCGGCGGCGGGCAGGTCGGTGATGTTGCGGTTGTCGAGCAGGATGTCGCCGCTGCTGACCGACTCGTGGCCCGCGATCATGCGCAGCGTCGTGCTCTTGCCGCAGCCCGAAGGGCCGAGCAGGCAGCAGTAGCTGCCGCTGGCGATGCGCAGGTCGATTCGGTCGACCGCGGCGGGCGTGCCGGCCGCGTAGCGCTTGGTCAGCGCGATCACTTCAACAGCGGCGGGAGGCGGTGTGGCGACGTCCATGCACGCACTTTCGCAAGACATGTGCCAATCACGCGTGCACCAATAGCGTGCGCAAACCGCCGGTCATTCCAGTTCGTTACCATGTGTGTCTTTCACACTCGGCCGGCGCCGACAACTGCAAGGCGCCGGCGCGCACACCCATGGACCTGCAAGCGACGATTGGCCTCGGCCTGCTGACGCTCGTGCTCGGGGCCATCGCCATCATGGGCACGAACCCCGAGAACCGCGTGCCCTACGCGTTCCACATCACGTTCGTCACGGGACTCGCGTACATCGTGTCGCGGCTGGGTTAACGATCCCCCAAGGCTCGGGCATGAGAGTCCAGGACTCTTGCGTTGCCATTTGGCGAGCGGCAGACTGCCGCAATACCGTCGCGTCATCGTCACTACGCCTGCAGATCCTCGGGGCGTTGATCCGGGTCCTCGCGCCGGCTCCCGGTCGTCGGTGCCACACCCACGTCCTGTTTCAAGCGTATGGAGCACTCACGGTCACATGCGCATAGCCCAAGCGATCGACTTCGTTGGTTTCGCCCAGCCAGTGCCAGCGCAGATCACGGGCCGTCACCGTCAGGCCGCCGGCTGCGTGCAGCGTGTCGGGCGCCGGGAAGGGCTGGCCCTTCGCCACATAGGCTTGGCGCCAGTTCTCGTGGAACACCGCGTGCTGCGGGTGGTTGGGCTTCAGCCGGGCCATCCAGATGCCGGTCTGCGTGCAGTGGGCCGTACCGCTGCAACTGACGGGAGTCTCTGGCGCGGGCACGTAGCGCGCCAGGCCTTGCGCCACATATGGGCTGACGGCGGCGGCCGCACGCTGCATGGGCAGGCCCATGTAGTGCCACAGGATGCGGCCGTCTTTCGGGCTCAGACCCAGGCTGGTACGGTCATCGAAGGCTTGCCCTCGGGCGTAGTGAAGTGGCGCCTGGGTCTGGTTCCACTGCGCCCGGCGGTCATCGCGCGCTTCGAGCAATTGTGCGAGCCAGTAGCCGGTGAAGCGGGCGGCGGTGTTTTCGTACTGGGGCGACACCACGCCGCCGGCGGGCATTTCTGCAGCGGACGGTGCCGGGTTGGGGGCAGCACCTGGCCCTCGGGGATGTGGGCGCGGCCGGTGCGGCTCGCACCGGGGTTGGGTGCGACCACGGGCTCGACGATGGCAGGCTTGGCCGCGTCGATCAGGGTCTCGCGCTTGCCGTCCCAGAAGGGCAAGTCGGCCGGAGGTAAAGGCAGGACCTTGTCGAGGTTGGGGAAACGCAGGTCGGGGTTGAGTTCGAGGGCATCACCCAGCAAGCTATAGCGCTCGACACGGGCGCGGTCAATGAGATTTCCGGTGAGCGGCTCGATTTCATCGAACGACGCAACCAATGCCCCTGCCGCATCCTTGCTACCGAACTTGACGCCTTCGTGGTAAATCGCAAGGGCGTGTGGATAGTCTTTGCCGTCGAGCTCAATTGACTGGCCGAGTCTATAGGCGGCATCACCATTGCCTTGCGCAAAGGCGCACTCCAGCATCTGGATCCCGATCTTGCTGTTGCCCCATACGCCCATCTGCTCGCTGTCGTAAGCAGCATTCAATTTTTGGCCTATGTAGGCTTGGGCGGTAGGACTCCCCATTTCCGCTGCCAGTTGCCAGAAACCGTAGGCACGGTCGATGTCGGGTTTGACCCCAATGCCGCTCTGATGGTAGGTACCCATCTTGTCGAAAGCGCCCGGCACGCCCTGCTTCATCAGCCCTTCGACAATGAGCACCGCTTGCTCGGTGTCCTGCTCCACACCGAGGCCGCGCTCATACAGGCCCGCGAGGTTCATCGCCGCCTTCCAGTGGCCCAGGTCCGCCGCCTGCTTCCAGCGCTCTGCTGCCTTCTTGTAGTCGCGCTGGTTCGGCCAGAGTTCGTAGCTGGTCACGGTCATTCCCTGCTGGAACAGGCGTTCAGCTTCGGGTGTGATGGCCGGCAGCTTCGTGGCTTCGTGCACGCAGGTGAAGTCGGTGCGGTGCGGCTGAAAGGCCTTCAGGCGCATGTTGCGGGGCAGGTCGTTCATCTGGTGGGCGATAAAGAGAAAGTAACAAACAGGCACCAGCACGACCGCGCCGGCAATCAATAGCAGGGCCAGGTGGTAGAGGCGAGGTAGCTGCTTCATGAGAGTCGCGTGCTACTGGTACGGTCGTCGTGGAACGCGGTGAGGAAGCAGGTCAGCGGTTCGCCCCGCTGCTTCTTTTGAAGGTTCTTGCTGGCAGCTTCTTTCCATTTCTTGAACGTCACCGTCATCACCTTCTGATCCGTCGCTTCCCCACCCGCAAACTGGTCTCCCGTGTGCTGTGCCCACACGCGCTTGCGCAAGTTCTTGGCCGTCTCCGCGTCATCGCTCGCGATGTTGATCTCACTGTCCACCGCGAAGCTGCGCAGGTTCAGGTTCGCGCTGCCCAGCGTGAACATGCTGTCGTCGATGATCATCAGCTTGCTGTGGATGTAGATCTCGCGGTAGCGCGTCGCGTTGGCCTGGTCGACCTGCTTCTCCTGCATCGCCGTGGGCGGCTGCGGCACGCCGTGAACGGCGGCCGTGCTGCCCGCTCGGGTCTGCGCCACATAGCGGTCGTAGGTGGCCTGTTGCTCGCGCACCTTGGCAATGACCGGGTGCTTGTCTTCCGACCATGCCGGGTCGAAGGTCCACAGGCTGGCGACGAGGGCACGCATGTTGTTCTCGTTCTCCAGGTCCTTGGCGGCAGTCTCCTCGTCCTTTTTGCCACCGCCCGCGTCCTTGTAGGCCTGGGCGATGGGAGACAGTTGTGGCGGCGGGATGAGCAGGGGGTCGCGCTGACGGACTTTCTGGGTGGCGTTGTAGGCCGCGATTTCGTCATTGCTCTGCCGGGCCTGGTTTGGCATCGACGTGCCATGCCCCAGTTCGGTCACTGTGTCGTGCGTGCGCGGCACCATCTGCTTGCGCTCGGGCGTGGGGATGACGACCATCACGTGCAGCTTGGGCACGTCGGCCATTGCCAGCCCGCCCTTCTGGCAGCCAGACAGATGGCCGGCGCGCTGCTTCTTCAGTTCCTTGACCCAGTCCGCGTGCTGGAAGTACTGGTTCTCCACATACAGGTAATGACGCGCGAAGCTGGCCGCCTGGTCGTACAGGCGGTGGATGGACTTCTCGCTGCCCTCCTCGGCCGGCAGCGTGCGCAGGATCTGCGCGCACTGGCGTGGGGCGGTCAGGTTTTTCGTCAGGTTCGCAGGCGCGGCCTCAAAGTTGAAGCTGCGGCTGACGTTGCTGCCCGAGCCTTTGCCGTTGGCTTCGGCCTTGTTCCAGGCCTCGGTGAAGTTCTTGCACACGGCTGCCAGCGCCTGCCCTTCGATGCGGCAACCGTAGTCCTGGTACGGCTTGAGGCCAGGCTCCGTGTCGCCCGCGCCTTCCCAGCTCTGGCCCCGTTTGGGGTCGTCGAAGGTGTGGGCCGTCGTGTCCCAGTAGTCGGTGACCGAGTTCAAGCCCAGCACGTAGCCGCAGGGCTTGTCGCCTTCGTAGTCGATGACGATGGTCTTCTGGTGATGGGTGGCGAGGTATTCCACGCCCAAGCGCTCCAGGCGGCCCAGGCCCTGGCTGCCGGCCTCGGCCTTCAGGCTGGCCATCACGTCGCCATGCACGCCGCCGCGCACGCGAAGGGACAGGCCCTTGATCTCGCCGGCCACTGCTTGCTTGTACCAGTGCGAATTGAACACCTCGCGCTGATCGCGCGCGGAGGGGGGCGATGGAATCAACATGCCAGGCTGGCTGCGCTCATAGAGCGACTCTTGCTTGTACCCAGGCATGTTGTTGACCAACGGCGTACCGATGGCGTCGTACCACACCAGCAGGCGGACCTGGACCGGCTTGCCGCCCGTGAACCTGCCCTGCGTCGCGCCCAGCAACAGATCGCCCCAGGTGTCGCCACGCGGCCAGTGGTTGGCCTCATCGCGCGTGAGTTCCATCGCCGGGTCGAAGCCCCAGCAGATGATGTCGATGCTGTGCCTGGCGCGCTTGATGTCTTTAGCGATCTCGGCAAAGGTATCCTTGCCGCAGATGTAGACCTGCAGGTTGTTCTGGTAGGTGACGCGGGAAGGCTCGTCCTCCTTCCTCTCCAACAGCCACTGCACGCTGCCCTTGGCCGAGCACGTCGCCAGGCTCATCGGAATGGTCGAGTTGTGCTGGGTGCTGTTCATGGCCAGCCTTGCCATTGCGGCGCGCTGCCGCCCCAGACGCGCATGGCGCGCGCCGACGATGTGATCTGCATTTTCTTCTCCCTGAGGTTTCGCATCCCTCCCTATGACTGGGCGTTGATGCGCGGAGAATTATCAGATTCGTCGCACGCGACAAAGGAGGGTGCGTGCTGGCTTCATCGACTCTGATCAGAGCGTAGCCGTGACTTTTTTGGCGATGCCGCCTGCTTTCGAGAAGCAAGCGAACAGGTCGAGCTCTGACGAATGCGTTCTACGTTGAGCCATCCGCCGCGCTCAGGACGGCGCCGCGAACCGCGCCGCAGCCACGCCCCGCAGCAGCGCCTCGCGCTGCGCCCGGCTGATGCCGCGGATGCCCTCGGCCACGCGCTTGAAGCGCGCCGCGTCGATGCTGCCCGTCGCCTGCCACTGCGACAGCTCGGCGGACGGTTTGTGCAGCATCGCGGCCATCCAGGCGGCCTGCGCCGGCTCCAGCGTGCGGGCGCTACGCCCGAAGTAACGCCGCGCCGCGGCCTCGGCACCGCACAGGTTGCCGCCCCAGGGCGCGTTGTCGAGGTAGAGCTGCAGGATGCGCGCCTTGCCCAGCGTCTGTTCCATCTCGACCGCATAGAGCATCTCGCGCAGCTTGCGCTCGCCGCTGCGCTCCGAGCCGGTGATGGCCAGCTTGGCCAGTTGCTGCGTCAGCGTGCTGCCGCCGCGCTCGACGCCGCCGCTCTGCTGGTTGGCCGCCAGCGCGGCGCCGAGTTCTTCCAGGTCGTAGCCGGGGTGCTGGAAGAAGCGCTGGTCTTCGGCGGAGATCACGGCACGTGCCAGCCAGCTGTCGGCGGTCAGCCTGGCCGAGGGGCCGCAGCTGCTGCGCGCGCCGAGCAGCGCCTCGGAGCCCAGGCCTTCCACGGTGAAGGCCGCGATGCGCGGGCGCAGCGCGACCGCGCCCGCCGGCAGGCCGAGTTCCGCATGCATGCCGAGCGTGCCGCCAATGCGCGCCTGCTTCAGCTCGGGCAGCGACGGCGCGATGACCCGGTACCAGCGGGCGATCGGTGCGTCTTCGGCGTCGAAGGCCAGCTGCAGGCCCTTCTGGGACAGGCGGCCGTCCCAGCGGCCCGCCAGGGGCGGCTCGGCGTCGCCGGACGGTTTCGCCTCGAAGCGCCCGTTGAGCAGGTTGCCGTCGCGCCGCACCGTAGCGCTCAGCTACGAGACGCGGATCGGCTGCGCGCCCAGCGCGGGCACGTCGACAACGCAGGGGCCGCAGCGCAGCCCCAGGCTTTGCGTCGCCTCGTCCCAGTCGAAATGCAGCGTGCCATGCGCGGTGTCGATCGAATGGCCGGCGAGATGCGGCGCGAACCAGGGCGAGGTCGCCAGCCTCACCGTCGTTGGGACGCCCACCGTGAGGCGCAGCGCCTGCGGCCCCACCTCGGCGGCCCATTCGCCGGCGGACGGCGCCAGCACCAGTTTCACGATGAGCGCGAGCGCGACGCCCGCGGTGACGACCAGAGCCAACAGGCTCAACAACAACAGGCGCAATGCTCTTTTCACGGCGAATGACTCACGGTTCTCCCAACGAACTTGCCACGGTCACGGCCTGCCACGGGCCTTGGGATTGCCCGGCCGCAGCAGCCCAGTACCAGGCTGAAGTGTCGGTGAAAGCGCGGCCATCGGCGTCGACGATGCGCTCGCACACGCGCAGGGTTTCTCCGTGCTTGCGTGCCGCCGAGAAGCAGCGCCACAACCGTTGCTGCGCATCGTTCTCCAGCCGGACCTGCGCCACACGGAAACCGAGCGCGCGATAGCAGTCGGCCGCCGGGTGGAGCATGCGGGTCGGCGACGCGACATGGCGCAGCACGAAGACGGCTTGGCCGTCGGTCATGCGCGCGACGGCGCCCGGGAAGCGCTGCGCGAAGCGGTGTTCGACCTCGCTGAGCGCCAGCGGCCGCAGCGGGGCACCGTCCCAGGTCGACGGCCATTCGTGGAACGCCTGCGCCGACAGCGACACCGGTGCACGCCACGCCTGCGCGACAGCGGCCAATGCGCACACCGCCATGACGATGCCGAACAGCGCCTTGTGCGCGATGCGGTGGACGAAGCGGTTGGCCAGCCAGCGTTCGAGCCAGGGCATCGACAGCCCGGCATGCGACGCCGACACCTCGCCCGGCATGGCACGCCCCATCGCGCGTGCGATGCCGGCACACACCGTCGCCAGCACGAGCAGGCCCAGCGCGTCGTGCACCCAGGGCGCCGATGCCCGGCCTGCGCCTTCCAGCGCCACCAGCACGCTGTTGCGCACCACGTTGCCGGCCAGCACCAGCAGCCCGACGACCGGCAGGCGCGCGGCGAAGCTGCGGTCGCTGCGGCGCGCCCAGAGCGCGACGGCGCAGGCAGTGAAGTAACCCAGCCAGACCATCTGCACGCCGGAGCAGGGCGCATCGACGATGACCAGGCGGCCATCGACCAGCAACGTGCTGCCTTCACGCGACACGTCGAAGCCCGGCATCAGCAGCCAGCGGCTGGCCTCCGCCGTCAACACGCGCAGTGGGTAACCCGCATAGAACTGCAGTGACGACAACAAGGGCAAGGCAAGCACGGCCAGCCCAGCGACCGGCAAAGCCGCCACGCGGCGCGGCAGAAAGGCCAGCAGGCCGCAGGCCAAGGCCAGCACGGCGACCAGGCCGGACAGCAGCGGCGGCAGCAGGCCGTGCAGCGCCGTGGCCGCCAGCGTGCCGAGCGAGGCCAGCAGCAGCCAGCCCAACCGGGGCGCCGCGCGCAGTTCGCCACGCAACGACACGACCAGGGCCACGAGGGCGGCGATGGCGAGCAGGCCCAGCGGGTCGTCCGATCCGTCGACCACGCGGCGGGCCATCCAGGTCCACGTCGGCCACAGGGCCACGGTCTGCAGGGCCAGCCAGGCGGCGGCGGGCACGCGGTCGAGACGGATGCCGCCGTCGATGACGCGCGGGTGCGCAGAAGCGATGTAGGCGAGGTTCATGTCA
The DNA here is from genome assembly GCA_943372425.1 of Variovorax sp. YR752. Classification (GTDB taxonomy): domain Bacteria; phylum Pseudomonadota; class Gammaproteobacteria; order Burkholderiales; family Burkholderiaceae_C; genus Variovorax. The sequence goes on from CALRYR010000028.1 coordinate 11,987, forward strand.
GTTCTCCATCACGCAACGACCGCGAAAACCGGCGCGGCCAAAGACCAGGGATACCGCGGAACCGGCTTCGCCGGGCCGCTGGTATCGCCCCCTTGAGGGGGAGGCGCCGCAGGCGCATCGGGGGTGTTCCACTTCAAGCGGTGAAGCGCCGCGCGTTCTGCCGACGCGCCCGGCGGCGCAGCATGGCCAGCATCGACAGCACCACGGCCACCGCGCCGAGCATCTCGGGTTCGGGCGTGCTCGGCACCTCCGCGCCCAGCGCCTGCCCGACGGCGAACTCGCTCACGCCTTTGGGCAGCGGCGAGGGCTGATCGACGCTCGCCGCGTTCTGCGGCGCGACGTTGCGCACGACCTTGTCCACGGCGATGAAGCTGGTGTACTGCGTCAGCAGGCTGTACTTCAGGCCGAGTTCGGTGATCGCCTTCGCGAAGCCGTCGCCGCCTTCCAGCGCTTCCTGGTCGCTCAGCGCTGCGATGCGATAGCGTGCCCACAGCGCGCGCAGCGCGGCGGCGTTCTGCGGCGTGCGGCCGTCGATGGCGATCTCTTCGCGGTAGGGGCCGTTGGCGCTCTGCCCTTCGATCACGACGCGGCCCTTCGCTTCGCCTCGCCACTTGCCGAACACGATCACCGGGCGCTCGCCCAGCACGTCGGGCAGCACCGTCGGCTCGACGTCGTACACGTCGAGGCCGCCGAAGGTCGCACGCACGTTCGTCAGCACCGGCGACTCGACCATGCGGCGGAAGCGCGCGGCCTGCTCGGGCGCCTGGATCGGGTCGGTGATGATGAAGGGCTCGCCCATGCCGGCACGGGCCAGACCCTCCATCAGATGGCGGTTGACCGAGGAACCGATGCCGAAGGCGAACAGGTTGGCCTTCGACAGGTTCTTGCGCACCAGCTCGAAAGCCTCGCGCTCGACCGTGACGTAGCCATCGGTCACCACCACCACCGTGCGCGACACGTTGGGTACCTTGGGTTCGGCGTACACGCGCTTCAACGCCGGGATCAACTCCGTGCTGCCACCACCGCTGTAGTTCTGGATCGTCGCGAGCGCCTGTTCGATGTTGGCGCGCGTGGCCGGCACCGAGCGCGGCGACAGCATCTTGTTGCTGCCCGAGAAGAGCAGCACGTTGAAGGTGTCGCTCGGGCGCAGGCCGCCGATCAGGCGTTCCAGCACCGTCTTCGCGGTGTCCAGTGGAAAGCCGTGCATCGAACCGGAGATGTCGACCACGAAGATGTAGTCGCGCGGCGAGATCGCGCTGGCCGCCACCGACTTCGGCGGCTCGACCATCGCGAGGAAGAAGTTCTCTGCGCCGTCGCCCTGGCCCTTGTAGAGCATCAGGCCCGACTCGATCTTCTCGCCCGCCAGGCGGTAGTCCAGCACGAAGTCACGGTTGGCCGCCGGCTCCGGCGTCGGTGTGAGGGCGACGTTGGCATGGCGATCCTCGTCGCTCTTCTTCACGTCGATCGCATGGGTGGCCGAACGCACTTCCTTCAGGCCCATCGGCGTGTCGAGCGCGACCTTGAGCTGGAAGCCTGCTGTCGACGGCGCACCGGCGCGCAGCACCGGCTGAGCCACCCATTTCGCATCGCGCTGTTCGGATTGCGGGCTGTTGTAGCGCGGCCCGACCACCGTCGGGAACACGAACTGGTAGTTGCCCGCATTCGGCACCAGCAGCTCGGTGTAGCGCAGCTCGACCTTCACCTCGTCGTTCGGCAGGATGTTCGCGACGTTCATCTGGAACACGTTGGGCAGGTGCTGCTCGAGCAGCGCGGCCGTCTTGCCTTCCTTCTTCGCCGTGTCGTACTCGATGCGCGCCTGCTGCTTCTCGCGGATCTGCGCGGTGATGAGCCGATCGGCCAGCCGCACGTTGAGGCCGCTGACGGCGGCCTTGGTGGAGCCGGGGAACACGTACTTCGCCTCGATTGCGCGCTGGCCCTCGTTGCGGTAGGTCTGCGTCACCGTCACGTCGGCGATGACGCCGGAGATCTTCACGTCGACCGCGGTGTTCTTCAGCGGCAGTGCATCGACGCCGGGCTCGTCGCTCTTCACGAAGAAGTAGGGGCTCTCGGTCTTCAGGCGCGGGCCCGCGGCCTCCTGCGCATGGAGCGGCCGCGCGGTGAGTGCCAGGAAGGCGGTGGTGGCCAGGGCCAGGGTGGCGGCCCATAGCCATGGGCTCCATTGGCTCCAGCGGCCCGGCTGCGCGGTGGTGTTTTGCATGGCGTTCGTCCTTGTCTGTTCCCGTCGCCCTGCGGACTGCAGGGTGCACGGGGACGACTTTCGAGGCGCCGCGCGAAGCCGATGAGAAGCGCGTTCGTGCTGTGTGAAGTCTGTGTGAAGTCTGTGTGTGCCAGGCCGTCGCTCGACTTCATCAGGCCTTCGAACGGGCGCGGGAGCATCGGGGCTCCGCCACACGGCTCACGCTTTCCAGGGACAACAAGAAATGCTTCAGACGCTTCGCAACTCCATCGTCATCAAGGTGCTCGGCCTCGTCTTGCTCACCTTGCTGCTGTGCATTCCGCTCGACCGCATCGACGCGCTCAACCGCGAGCGTGGCGACAGCCAGCGCGAGGCCGCGGCCGAACTGGCCAGCACCTACACCGGCGCGCAGACCGTGATCGGCCCGGTGCTCGCCGTGCCTTACGTCGAGCGCTGGACGGAGACGCAGCGCGACAGCAAGGGCCAGGTCACCGGCGTCGAGCCGCGCAGCGAGGAGGGCGTGCATCTGGTGTTTCCCGACACGCTGCACGTCGAGGGCGCGCTCGCACCGCAGCAGCGTTACCGCGGCATCTTCCGCATTCCGTTCTACACGCTCGATGCGACGCTCACCGGTGGCTTCGCGGCCTTCGACCCCGACACCGTGGCGCACAGCGTGAGCGGCTCGAAGCTGGAGTTCCGCACGCCCTATGTCGTGTTCAACCTGAGCGACCTGCGCGGGCTCGACGGTTCGCCTGCGTTGACCATCGGCGGCGCGACGCTGCGCTTCGCGCAGCGCATGCCGGGCCTGTCGGAGCAGGCCTTCGGCAGCGGCATCCACGCACTGCTCGACGGCACGGCGCTGTCCACCTGGCTGGCCGGCAAGCCGCTGCCCTTCGACATGAAGCTTGCGCTGGTCGGGCAGGAAACGCTGTCGATCGTGCCCATCGCCAATGAGACCACCGCGCATCTGCAGTCGCCGTGGGCGCATCCCAGCTTCGGGGGCCGTTTCCTCGCGTCGGAACGCCGCATCGATGCAAATGGCTTCGATGCACGCTGGCGTGTCTCGTCGCTGGTGACCTCGGCGCGTGACCAGGTGCGTGCCGGCTTGCTCGGCCCCACTGCCACGGCGTCGTCCGGTGCAACGGCCCAGGTCGATGCAGCACGGCCGGCTTCCGCCCGCCGTCAGGCCGTGGCCGACGGCCCGCTGCAAACCTTCGACGTGTCCCTCGCGCAGCCGCTCAACGTGTATTCGATGTCCACCCGCGCGGGCAAGTACGGCGCGCTCTTCATCGCGCTGGTGCTGATGGCCGCCTTCATGTTCGAACTGTTCCGCAAACTGCGCCTGCACCCGGTGCAGTACGGCCTGGTGGGCCTGTCGATCGCGCTCTTCTTCCTGCTGCTGCTCGCACTGTCGGAAAAGATGACTTTCGCCGCCGCCTACGCATCGGCCGCAGCTGCCAGCGTGATGCTGTTGGGCGTGTACTTCAGCGCGGTGCTCGGCGGCTGGAAGCGCGGCCTATCGTTCGCGGCCTTCGTGGCCGTGCTTTATGGTGCGCTCTACGGCCTGCTCGCCTCGGAGAGCAATGCGCTGCTGCTGGGCGCGCTGCTGGTCTTCGGCATGCTGGCCTTGCTGATGCTCGCCACGCGCAAGGTCGACTGGTATGCCCTTTCCTCCGCAGGGGCCACCGCCCCCGTTGCGGAACCGATGCCCGCCATGGTGGCTCCTACCCCTTCGAACGTCCGCTGATCCTCCCCATGTCCTCCTTCCCTCGCCTGTTTTCCCTCTCGCCCCGCACGCGCCGCATCGCACGCATCGGCCTTCTCTCGGGCGCCGCCCTGGCCGCCGTGCTGCTGTGTGCCGGCGGCGTGGCTGTTGCGGTGATCTCCGCCCGCCTGCCCGACGTGTCGGCCCTGTCGGACTACCGGCCCAAGCTGCCGCTGCGCGTGTACACCGCCGACGGCGCGTTGATCGGCGAGTTCGGCGAGGAGCGACGCCAGCTCGTGCCGATCGACCAGGTGCCGAAGGTGCTCAAGGATGCGGTGCTCGCTGTCGAAGACGCGCGCTTCTACGAGCACGGCGGCGTCGATGCGAAGGGCATCGCACGCGCCATGCTGTCGAACCTGCAGCACGGCACGCGGCAGGGCGCGTCGACCATCACGCAGCAGGTGGCGCGCAACGTGTACCTGAGCTCGGAGCAGACCTACTCGCGCAAGCTGTACGAGGCCCTGCTGGCACTGCGGCTGGAAAGCCGGCTGAGCAAGGACCAAATCCTCGAGATCTACATGAACCAGATCTACCTGGGCAACCGGTCCTACGGCTTC
>CALRYR010000029.1:0-16082 GCA_943372425.1 Variovorax sp. YR752
TGCCAAGGAGGCGCTGTCGAACGCCGAAGCCATCGGCCTGCGCCTGCCGCTGGACGCAGGGCTGACGCTCGATGCAACGCTGACGCGCGAGCAGTTCGCGCTGCTGGGCGCCCCGCTGATCGCACGCACGCTCCAGGCCACGCGGCGAGCGTTGCGCGACGCCCGCATCGCACCGGCCGAAATCGACGGCGCGGTGCTGGTCGGCGGCTCGACCCGCATGCCGATCGCCCGCGATGCGGTGCGCGACTTCTTCGGCGCCGAACCGCTGACCGACCTCGACCCCGACCAGGTGGTCGCGCTCGGCGCGGCGATGCAGGCCGACGTGCTGGCCGGCAACGGAAGCGGCGACGGCTGGCTGCTGCTCGACGTGTGCCCGCTGTCGCTGGGCATCGAGACCATGGGCGGTCTGGTCGAGAAGATCATCCCGCGCAACGCCACGCTGCCGACCGCGCGCGCGCAGGAATTCACCACCTTCAAGGACGGCCAGACCGCCATGTCGCTGCACGTGCTGCAGGGCGAGCGCGAAGCGGTGGCCGATTGCCGCTCGCTGGCGCGCTTCGAACTGCGCGGCATCCCGCCGGCCGTGGCCGGCTCGGCACGCATCCGCGTGAGCTTCCAGATCGACGCGGACGGGTTGCTGTCGGTCACCGCGCGCGAACAGGGCAGCGGCGTCGAAGCGCACGTCGAGGTCAAACCGTCGTACGGTCTCGAAGACACGCAGATCACCGCGATGCTGCAGGAGGCCGTCGGCGCCTCGCAGGCCGACATGCGACTGCGCACGCTGCGCGAAGCCCAGGTCGATGCACGGCGCCTGCTCGATGCCACCGAGGCCGCGCTCGCCGAGGATGCGGCGTTGCTGTCGAGCGCGGAACTCACCGCAATCCGCCACGCCATGTTCCTCCTGGCCGACGCACTCGAGACCGAAGCGACGCTCGACGCGCTGCAACCTGAGGCCAAAGCACTTGCCGCCGCGACGGAAGAGTTTGCGGCGCGGCGGATGAACGCATCGATCCATCGCGCGCTGGCCGGTCGCGCGCTCGACAGCCTGGCCTGAAGGACGGCGCCGCCATGCCCCGCATCCACATCCTGCCCCACCCCGACCTCTGCCCCGAGGGCCGGGACATCGACGCGCGACGCGGCGCATCGCTGTGCGAAAGCATGCTGGCCTCGGGCATCGCGATCGAGCACGCCTGCGAGATGGTCGCGGCCTGCGCGACCTGCCATGTGCACGTGCGCGAAGGCGGCGCATCGCTCACGCCACCCGACGACGAAGAGAACGACCAGATGGACAACGCCTGGGGCCTGGACGCGCAATCGCGGCTGGCCTGCTGCGTGAAGCTACGCGACGGCGACATCACCATCGCGCTGCCGCGCCACACGCGCAATCACGCGCGCGAACACTGAGCCCTGCCGGGGCCGCGTCGCTCACACGAACGACGCCTTCTGTTCGGAACGAAACATTCTCGACAGCGCCGGGCGAAGCGCGCCAAGGCCGAATGGGCACGCGACAAAAGCGACCGAAATACGCGACAAACGAGACCTCGCACACCCCGAAAGCAGTGGCATGCCCTTTGCAATATCCAAGGCAAAGGACACCCCCCATGTCACTCAGTCTCATCATCAACGACACCACCCTGCGCGACGGCGAACAGACCGCTGGCGTGGCCTTCACGGTGACCGAGAAGTGCGCCATCGCCAGCGCGCTGGCCGCAGCCGGTGTGCAGGAGATGGAGATCGGCATTCCCGCCATGGGCGAGCAGGAGATCGACTGCATCAATGCCATCGCAGCCCTGCACATCGAAGCAGAGCTGATGGTCTGGGGCCGCCTCACCGATGCGGACCTGGCCAGCGCCATGCGCTGCAAGGCCGACATCGTCCACCTGTCGATTCCGGTGTCGGACATTCATCTGAAGCACAAGCTGCGGCAATCGCGCGAATGGGTGATGGTGCAGGTCACGCGGGTGATCGAGGCCGCGGTCGCCACGGGCCGCAAGATCTCGCTGGGGGCCGAGGACGCATCACGCGCAGACGCTGCTTTCCTGGCCGAGGTCGCGCAGCGCGCCGAGGGCTGCGGCGCGCGCCGCTTCCGCTTCGCCGACACGCTGGGTGTGCTCGACCCCTTCTCCACTTACGAGGCGATCGCCAGGCTGCGCGACGCGGTGGACATGGAAATCGAGATCCATGCCCACAACGACCTCGGGCTCGCGACCGCAAACACGCTGGCCGCGCTGCGCGGCGGCGCGACCCATGCCAACACCACCGTCAACGGCCTGGGCGAACGCGCGGGTAACGCCGCGCTCGAAGAGGTGGTGATGGGCTTGCGCCACCTGCACCGGGCCGATTGCGGGGTCGACACGCAGGCGCTGGTCGCCATCTCGCAGCTGGTCGCGCGCGCATCGGGCCGCGCCGTGGCCTTCAACAAGAGCATCGTCGGCGAGGCGGTGTTCACGCACGAGTCGGGCATCCACATCGATGGGTTGCTGAAGAACGCATCGACCTACGAGAGCTTCGACCCCGCGGAACTGGGCCGCCAGCGGCGCACCGTGCTGGGCAAGCACTCGGGCTCGCAGGCCGTGCGGCAGGCCTACGGCGCGCTGGGCGTGGCGCTGGAGGACGATGGCGTCACGGCCTGGCTGTTGGCGCAGATTCGCGACCACGCGATGCGCGTCAAGCAGGCACCGACGCGCGAGGACCTGTACCGGTTCCTGCTCGATGCGCACGGCACCGGCGATGCGCAACCCCGCCCGCTCGCGGCATGAAGCCCGACATGACGTCGCAGTCCGAGGCCATGACCGCCATGCCCATCCTCGATGCGCCAGCGCAGCGGCTTTCGTGGTGGGCAATGTTGCGTGGCGACGTGCGCTGCGTGCTGGAGCGCGACCCGGCCGCACGCAACCGCCTCGAGGTGTGGACCATCTATCCGGGCGTGCAGGCGATCGCGCTGCATCGCGTGGCGCACGTGCTGTGGCGCCGTGGCTGGCGCTATGTGCCGCGGGCGATGTCCTTCTTCGCACGCTGGCTGACGCAGATCGACATCCACCCCGGTGCCCGCATCGGCGCGCGCTTCTTCATCGACCACGGCACGGGGGTCGTGATCGGCGAGACAGCCGAGATCGGCGAAGACGTCACGCTCTACCACGGCGTCACGCTCGGCGGCACCAGCTGGTCGGCCGGCAAGCGGCATCCCACGCTCGGCGACGGTGTGGTGGTCGGCGCCGGCGCCAAGATTCTTGGGCCGATCGCCGTGGGCGAGCGCGCCCGCATCGCGGCCAATTCAGTCGTGATCGAGGCCGTGCCCGCAGGAGCGACCGTGGTCGGCATTCCAGGCCGCGTGGTGGTGCCGCAGCGCCGCAGCACCCACGGCTTCGACCTCGACCACCACCTGATTCCAGACCCCGTCGGCAAGGCCATTGCCTGCCTGCTGGAGCGCGTCGCGCAACTCGAGACGTTGCAGGCGCGGCCCACGGCCGAGACGCCCTGCGGCGAGTGCGCGGAGCGCTGCGCCGAACCCGGCTTCGATTCCCTTCTGCAACCCTCACTCCAGGAGTAAGCCCCGATGGAAGACTTCCTTCAACAGCTCAAGGCGCTCTCGTCGGCCGAGGACTTCCTACAGTTCTTCGGCGTGCCCTTCGACCCGAGCGTGGTCAACGTCAGCCGGCTGCACATCCTCAAGCGCTTCTTCCAGTACATCCGCCAGGACGCGGTGCTGGCGCAGGCCGACGAGCTGCAGATGTTCACCATCTACCGTGGGCTGCTGCTGAAGGCCTATGGCGACTTCGTGACGTCGACGCCGGCGCAGGAGAAGGTGTTCAAGGTGTTCCAGGACACCGACGGCCGGCAGCACGTGTCGCTCGACAGCCTGAAGGCGTCGATGCCGCTGCGCCTGGCGGCCTGAAGGAGCCACGCCATGCACATCGTCGTCTGCATCAAGCAGGTCCCGGACTCGGCGCAGATCCGCGTGCATCCGGTGACCAACACCATCATGCGCCAGGGCGTTCCGGCCATCGTGAACCCCTACGACCTCTTCTCGCTCGAAGAGGCACTGCGCCTGAAGGACAAGTTCGGCGGCAAGGTCACGATGCTGTGCATGGGCCCGCCGCAGGCCGAGGAGGCGCTGCGCAAGTGCATCAGCTACGGCGCGTACGACGCGGTGCTGGTGACCGACCGCGCCTTCGCCGGCGCCGACACGCTGGCCACCTCGTACGCGCTGGCGGCAGGCATCCGGCAGATCGCCACCGAGCAGGCGGTCGATATCGTCTTCACCGGCAAGCAGACCATCGACGGCGACACCGCGCAGGTCGGCCCCGGCATCGCCAAGCGCATGGGGCTGCAGTTGCTGACCTATGTCTCGCGCATCGTCGAGACCGACCTGGTCGGGCGCACCATCACCGTCGAGCGCCGCGCCGAGGGTGGCGTGCAGGTGCTGCGCACCGCCCTGCCCTGTCTCATCACGATGCTGGAGAACACCAACGAGATGCGCTTCGCCGGGCTGCCCGCGATGATCCATGCGGCGGCCTGGCCAGTGCGCAAGTGGAACAAGGAAGAAGCCGGCATCGAGGACGTTTCCAAGATCGGCCTGAAGGGCTCGCCGACGGTGGTGAGCAAGGTCTTCGGCCCGACGCCGCGCAGCGAGAAGGCCGAGATGCTCGACCTCGAGGTCTCGAACCTGCGCGATGTGTCGCTCAACCTGCTGCAGAAGATTTTCACGCGCCATTCGACGCTCGAATCCGACCTGCTGATGAAGGAGATGTCATGAGCGATGCACCCCAACCCGCGACCAAGCGGCCGGCCGGCCGACGCAGTGTCGAACTGTCGGAGGAACTCAAGGCCTACAAGGGCGTCTGGGTCTTCATCGAGCATGAGCGCGGCCATGTGCACAGCGTGTCGTGGGAGCTGCTGGGCGAGGCGCGCAAGCTGGCCGACAAGCTCGGCAGCCCCGTCGGCGTGGTGGTGCTCGGCGGACACGATGAGCCGCTGGAAGCCTTCGCCGCCGAAGCCTTCACCTACGGCGCCGACACGGCGTACGTGGTTCACGACCCGGTGCTCAAGGGCTACCGCAACGAGCCCTTCACCAAGGGCCTGACCGACATCGTCAACAAGTACCAGCCGGAGATCCTGCTGTTGGGCGCGACCTCGATGGGGCGCGACCTGGCGGGCTCGGTGGCGACCACGCTCCTGACCGGCCTCACGGCCGACTGCACCGAGCTCAACATCGACCCGACCACCCGCGCGCTGGCGGCAACGCGACCGACCTTCGGCGGCTCGCTGCTGTGCACGATCATGACGCTGGCCTACCGGCCGCAGATGGCCACCGTGCGGCCACGCGTGATGGCCATGCCGCAGCCCGATGCCACCCGCACCGGCACGGTCGTGCAAGACACGCTCGGCCTGGTCGAGACGCAGATCGTGACCAAGCTGCTGGACTTCATCGCCGATGCCAACAGCAGCAAGATCAACCTGCCCTACGCCGACGTCATCGTCAGCGGCGGCAAAGGCCTCAAGAGCCCGGAGAACTTCAAGCTGGTGTTCGAACTCGCACGCGTGCTCGGCGGCGAGGTCGGTGCCACGCGGCCCTGCGTGCAGGCCGGCTGGGTCGAGGCCGAGCGCCAGGTCGGCCAGACCGGCAAGACCGTGCGCCCCAAGCTCTACATTGCCGCCGGCATCTCCGGCGCGATCCAGCACCGCGTGGGCATGGAAGCGTCGGACGTGATCGTCGCCATCAACACCGATGCGAACGCCCCCATCTTCGACTTCGCGCACTACGGCATCGTCGGCAACGCCCTGCAGGTGCTGCCCGCGCTCACGCAGGCCTTTGCCGCGCATCTGTCGCAACGTCGGCGCCTGGCCGCCTGAAGGAGACGTCATGAGAAAGCCATCCCAGTTCGACGCCATCGTCGTCGGCGCCGGCCCTTCGGGCAATGCCTGCGCCTACACGATGGCCAAGGCCGGCCTCAAGGTGCTGCAGATCGAGCGCGGCGAGTACCCGGGCAGCAAGAACGTGCAGGGCGCGATCCTCTACGCCAACGCGCTGGAGCGGATCATTCCCGACTTCCGCGACGATGCCCCGCTGGAGCGCCATGTCATCGAGCAACGGATGTGGGTGCTCGACGAGACTTCCTTCGTCGGCACGCACATCCGCAGCGAGGACTACAACAAGCCGCCCTACAACCGCTACACCATCATCCGAGCGCAGTTCGACAAGTGGTTCAGCGCCAAGGTGCGCGAGGCCGGCGCGCTGCTGATCTGCGAGACCACGGTCAACCACTTGATCATGGACGGCGACCAGGTGGTGGGCGTGCAGTGCGACCGCGAGCACGGCGACGTGTATGCCGACGTGGTGGTGCTTGCGGATGGGGTGAACTCCACGTTGGCGCGCAAGGCCGGTTTCCACGGCGAGATCAAGGCCGGCAACGTCGCACTGGCGGTGAAGGAGATCCTCTTCATGCCCGAGGAGACGATCCGCCAGCGCTTCAACGTCGGTGAGGAATCGGGCGTCGTGATCGAGATGGTCGGGCGCATCACCGACGGCATGATGGGCACCGGCTTCCTCTACACCAACAAGGAGTCGCTCACCATCGGCGTGGGCTGCATGCTCGGCGACTTCGCGAAGAACCCGAACAAGACCAGCCCCTACGTGCTGCTCGAGCAGATGAAGCGCCATCCCGCGATCGCACCGCTGATCGAGGGCGGCGAGATGAAGGAGTACTGCGCGCACCTGATCCCCGAGGGCGGCTTCCATGCGGTGCCACAGGTCTACGGCAACGGCTGGATGATCGTCGGCGACTCCGGCGGCTTCGTGAACGCGGTCCACCGAGAGGGCTCGAACCTGGCGATGACCAGCGGCCGGCTCGCGGCAGAGACGGTGATCGAGGCACGTGCTGCGGGACGCGGTTACCGCGCCGCCGCGCTCAAGCCCTACAAGGACGCGCTGGACGACAGCTTCGTGATGAAGGACCTGCACAAGTACCGCGACATGCCCGCGGTGCTGCACAAGAACCCGCAGTTCTTCACCAGCTACCCCGACCTGCTCGCGCAGGCCGCACGCACCATGATCACCGTGGACGGCGTGGACAAGAAGAGCAAGGAGCGCGAGATCTTCTCGAGCTTTCGCAAGAGCCGCAAGCTCGGCGGCCTGGTGGGCGACGCGTACAAACTCTGGAGGGCTTTCCGATGAACCCGATCACCGTCAATGTCGAAGACAAGCTGTTCCAGAACCGCTACCGCGTCGACGCCGGCCGCCCGCATATCCGCATCAAGGATGCGGATGTCTGCACCGACGATTGCGCCGTCAAGAGCTGTACCTTCGTCTGCCCGGCCGCCTGCTACAAGACCGAGGGCAATGGCAGCGTCACGCTGATCACCGACGGCTGCCTGGAGTGCGGCAGCTGCCGCATCCTGTGCAGCGACCACGGCAACATCGAATGGGAGTACCCGCGCGGCGGACACGGCATCCTGTTCAAGTTCGGCTAGACATGATCGACGACATCCATCTCTTTCTGGTGCACGCGATCCAGCTGGAGCGCGACGCGGCGCGCCAGTACGAAGACCTGGCGCAGGTCATGGGGGCCGCCGGCAACTGCGAGGTACAGGCGTTGTTCGAGCGCATGGCGCTCTTCTCGCGTCGGCACCTGAAGGAGGCCATGACGCGCGGCGGCTTCCGCGAACTTCCCGTGCTGGCACCCGGCGAGTTCCAGTGGCCGGAGGGAGTCAGCCCCGAGGCGGCAAGCTGGCAGGGTGTCGACGGGCTGATCGACGTCACCGCGGCGCTCGACCTTGCGCTCGCCAGCGAGAAGGCGGGCTACGACTTCTATGCCGATGTCGCGCGCCACAGCAACGACCCCGAGGTGGGACGCATGGCGCGCGAGTTCGCCAGCGAGGAAAGCGCGCACGTGCGCGACCTTCAGGCCTGGATCGTCCGCCTGGCCGCCTGACGCCGCTGCGCTCTTCCCTCCGAGATTGCCAAAAAAAGGAAACCCCATGGCCCACCCGTCACGCCACGTCTTCGTCTGCACCCAGAACCGCCCACCGCAGCATCCACGCGGCTCCTGCGCCGCGAAGGGCTCCACCGAAGTGCTGCAGGCCTTCTGGGCCGAGCTGCAGAAGCGGCAGGCCTACGAACAGGTGGCCGTCACCTATTCGGGCTGCCTCGGGCCCTGCAGCGACGGCGCCAACGTGCTGGTGTACCCGGAAGGCGTGCTCTACAGCGGCGTCGCGCCCACCGACGTGGCCGAGATCTTCACCAGCCATCTCGAGAACGGCGTGCCGGTGAGTCGCCTGCGCGCGGCCGAAGCCGTGTGGTGAGAGGCCGCGCGCTCTACGGCGCGGGCATCACAACAGCACGATGTCGAACTGGCCCTGCCCCATGGCCGGTTCCGACTGCAGCGAGATCGGCTTGCCGATGAAGTCGCTCAGGCCGGCCAAGTGCTGGCTCTCTTCGTCGAGCAGAAGCTCGATCACCTGGGGTGCCGCGACGATGCGGAACTCGCGCGGCGTGAACTGCCGCGCCTCGCGCAGGATCTCGCGCATCACGTCGTAGGCGGCGGTACGTGCCGTCTTCACGATGCCCTGCCCGCCGCAGGCCGCGCACGGTTCGCACAGCATGTGGGCCAGCGATTCGCGGGTGCGCTTTCGCGTCATCTCGACGAGGCCGAGCGGCGAGAACCCGCCAGCACTGGTCTTCACGCGGTCGCGCGCGAGCTGCTTGCGGAACTCGGCCAGCACTTGTGCGCGGTGGTCGTCGCGCGCCATGTCGATGAAGTCGACGATGACGATCCCGCCCAGGTTGCGCAGGCGCAACTGGCGCGCGATGGCCTGCGCGGCTTCGAGGTTGGTCTTGAAGATGGTGTCGTCGAAGTTGCGGGCCCCGACGAAACCGCCGGTGTTCACGTCGACGGTGGTCAGCGCCTCGGTCTGGTCGACCACGAGGTAGCCGCCCGACTTGAGGTCGACGCGCCGGCCCAGCGCCTTGGCGATCTCCTCGTCGATCGAATACAGGTCGAAGATCGGCCGCTCGCCCTTGTAGTGCTGCAGCTTGCCGGCCGCCTGCGGCATGAATTCGAGGCCGAACTTCAGCAGCACGTCGAACTGCTCGCGCGAATCGATGCGGATGGTCTGCGTCTCTTCGCTGGTCATGTCGCGCAGCACGCGCTGAAGCAGGCTCAGGTCCTGGTGCAGCAGCGACATCGGCGGCACCCGCATCGACATGTCGCGGATGCGCGACCAGGTCTTGCGCAGGTAGGCGATGTCCTCGGCCAGCTCGGCGTCGCTCGAATCCTCGCCGTTGGTGCGCAGGATGAAGCCGCCGGTGTTGGCCGGCACCGTGCCGCCGCTGTCGGCCGCCGCGGCGGCATCGATCATCGTCTGCATGCGCTTGCGCAGGCTTTCACGCTGGTCGAGTGGGATCTTCTGCGACACGCCGACGTGGTTGTCCTGCGGCAGGAACACCAGCAGCCGGCCCGCGATGCTGATCTGCGTCGACAGCCGCGCACCCTTGGTGCCGATCGGGTCCTTGATGACCTGCACCAACAGCGACTGGCCCTCGAACACCTGCTTCTCGATCGGCACGATCGGGCCACCACCGCTGCGGTCGCGCTCGGCCACCTGCGTGACCGGGCGCGAACCCGGCGTGAAAGGCGCAACGATGTCGGCCACGTGCAGGAAGGCCGTGCGTTCCAGGCCGATGTCGATGAAGGCCGACTGCATGCCCGGCAGCACGCGCGACACCTTGCCGAGGTAGACATTACCGACAAGGCCGCGCTCGAGCGTGCGTTCGACGTGCAGTTCCTGCACCGCGCCGTGCTCGACGAGTGCGACCCTCGTCTCCTGCGGCGACCAGTTGATCAGGATGTCCTGCATGGGTTGTTCTTTTGCCTAGAGCTTCAGACCGGCCTGCTGCAGCAGCGTGGCCGTCTCGAACAGGGGGAGACCCATGATGCCCGAATAGGAGCCGCTGATGTGCTCGATGAAAGCCGCAGCCGCACCCTGGATGCCGTAGGCGCCCGCCTTGCCGATCGGCTCGCCGCTGGCGGCGTAGTGGGCGATCTGCGCGCGGGTCATCGGCGCGAAGCGCACGCGCGACACGCTCAAGGCCGCGTACCGGCGCCGGCCCTGCTGCACGGCCACGGCGGTCAGCACGCGGTGCGTGCGGCCCGCCAAATGCGCCAGCATGCGCTCGGCGTCGCGTGCATCCTCCGGCTTGCCGAGGATCGTGCGGCCGAAGGCCACCGTCGTATCGGCACAAAGGATCGGCGCTGCAGGCAGTTTCGAGCGGCGATGCCGCGCAACGGCCGCATCGAGCTTGAGCCCGGTCACGCGCTGCACGTAGGTCGATGGCGCCTCGCCGGGCAGCACCGCTTCGAGGGCTTCCGCGTCCTCGTCGGGCGCGGCGAGCAGCAATTCATGCCGCACGCCCAGCTGGCCCAGCAACTGGGCACGACGCGGGCTCTGAGAGGCGAGATAAAGAAACGGGTCGCTCATTCGCGGTGGTACGGATGGCCGGCATTGACCGACCAGGCGCGGTAGAGCTGCTCGACCAGCAGCACGCGCGCCATGGCGTGCGGCAGCGTGAGGTCGGACAGGCGGATGCGCTCATGTGCGGCGGCCTTGAAGGCCGGGTCGAGCCCGTCGGGCCCGCCGATGACCAGCGCCACATCGTCGCCCTCGAGCTGCCAGTTTTGCAGCCGCGTGGCCAATGCCTTGGTGGTGAGTGCGGTGCCGCGCTCGTCGAGCGCCACGATGCGCATGCCCTTGGCGATGGCCGCCTCGATGCGCTCACGCTCGGCCGCATAGAGCGTGTCGAGTGTCTTCGAGCCGCGCGGTTCGGTCTTGACGGCGCGCAGTTCGAGTTTGAGTTCGGGCGGGAAGCGCTTGGCGTAGTCGTCCCAGGCGGTCTGCGCCCAGTCGGGCATGCGTTGCCCGACCGCGACCACCAGGAGCTTCATTTGCTGCGCGGAGCGGCGCTCTTGCGCGCGGGCGCCTTCTTGGCCGCGGCCTTCTTCACGGGCGCGCCGATCTTCTTGACCGGCACCTTCTTGGCAGGGGCGGCACCCGAAGCGGTCGTCTTGCGTGCCGGCGCGCGGGACGTCTTTCGGGCGGCCGGCTTGGCCTTGAGCTTCTCGGCCTTGGCTTCCTGCTCGGCCGCGCGGATGGCGGTCTTGGCGGCACTCGCGCGGCGCAGCGGCGTGACAGGCTTCTCCGCCTTCTCGGCCTTCTTGTCCTTCGGCGTGCTGCTGTCGGCGCTCACCGCGGCAGGCTTGGCCGCACCGAGCTTGAGCCGGACTGGCTTGTCGCCCCAGATTTCCTCGAGGTGGTAGTACTGGCGGATGGCCGGCTGCATGATGTGCGCGACCGCAGCGCCGCAGTCCACGATGATCCACTCGCCGTTGTCCTCGCCCTCGATGCGCGGCTTGGGGAAGCCGGCCTCGCGCACCGCGTCGCGCACGCTGGAGGCGAGCGCCTTGGTCTGGCGGTTCGACGTGCCCGACGCGACGATCACGCGCTCGAACAGCGGCGAGAGATGTTCGGTGTCGAAAACCTGGATGTCCTGCGCCTTGACGTCTTCGAGCCCATCGACGATGGCTCGCTGGAGTTTCTGGGTGTCTTTCTTGGCGGCGGCTTCAGTGGTCATCAGGCGGAGGCGTAGAGGTGGTGTTGGTCAATATAGCGCGCAACGGCAGGAGGAACCAGCGCAGCGATGTCCTCCCCGCGGGCAACGCGGGCACGGATGTCCGTCGCACTGGTGTCCATCGGGGGAAGTTCGAGCGTTTCGAAGCGCGCGCCGGCCGGCAGGCCGGGCAGCGTCCGTGGATCGAAGCGAGTCGCCGATCCATCGGAGCGGGGGGATTCTAACCGCTCAGCTATGGAAACAATAGCAATGGCCAGGATCTCCTGCCAGCCATGCCAGGTCGGCAGTGCCACGGCCTGGTCGCTGCCCATGATGAGCACCGGCTGGGCCCGCGGAAATTCGCGCTTCAGTTCGCGCAGCGTGTCGAGGGTGTAGGTCGGGCCAGCGCGCTGCACTTCGCGCGGGTCCACGACCACGCGAGCAATGTCGCCGAACGCCAGCTGAGCCATCGCCAATCTGTCGGCTGCCGGGCTGAGCGTGCGCGTCTTGTGCCAGGCGTCGCCGGTCGGGAAGATGCGCAGTTCGTCCAGCTGAAGCTGCGCCAACGCGGCCTCGACCAGCGCGACATGCATGCGGTGCGGCGGGTCGAAGGCGCCGCCGAAGACGCCCAGGCGCACGGGGGTCAGAGCCATTCGCGGCGCACGACGAAGTCGCTGTACAGCGCCGCCTCGGGCGTGCCCGGCGCGGGCACCTGCTGGTAGGCCCAGCTCGCCTGCGGCGGCATCGACAGCAGGATCGACTCGGTGCGCCCGCCCGACTGCAGGCCGAAATGCGTGCCGCGGTCCCACACGAGGTTGAACTCGACGTAACGGCCGCGACGGTACAGCTGGAAGGCGCGCTCGCGTTCGCCGTACGGCGTGTCGCGCCGGCGCTCGACGATCGGCATGTAGGCCGGCAGAAAGCCGTCACCCACCGCGCGCAGCATGGCGAAGCTGTCGTCGAAGCCAAGCTCGGAAAAATCGTCGAAGAAGACGCCGCCGATGCCACGCTGCTCGTTGCGGTGCTTGAGGAAGAAGTACTCGTCGCACCAGGTCTTGAAGCGCGGGTACTTGTCGTCGCCGAAAGGCGCCAGGGCGTCGCGGCAGGTGCGGTGGAAGTGCACCGCATCGTCCTCGAAGCCATAGATCGGCGTGAGGTCCATGCCGCCGCCGAACCAGCAAACCGGCGTGCCGCCTTCGGGCAGCGCCGCGATCATGCGCACGTTCATGTGGACGGTCGGCACGTAGGGGTTGCGCGGGTGGAACACCAGCGACACGCCCATGGCTTCGAAGGGCGCACCCGCCAATTCGGGCCGGTGCTGGGTGGCCGACGGCGGCAGCTTGGACCCGCGAACCTGCGAGAAGCCGCAGCCCGCGCGCTCGAACAGCGCGCCACCTTCGAGGATGCAGGTGAGGCCGCGGCCCTGTAGTGCTTCGCCCGGCGCCTTCTCCCAGGCATCGCGCACCGCCGTACCGCCATCGGCCGCTTCGACGGCCGCGATGATGTTCGACTGCAGGCCGCGCAGGTAGTCGCCGACGACGGCCGGGTCGACCTGCATCAACCGTTGCGCGCGTGCAGCGCGCGGTAGCCGATGTCCTTGCGGTACTGCACGCCGTCGAAGCGCACCTGCGCCGCGACCTCGTAGGCGCGCTGTTGCGCCAGCTTCACGCTGTCGGCCAGCACGGTGACGCACAAAACGCGGCCGCCGCTGGTCTTGAGCTCGCCATCGTCGAGCGTTGTGCCCGCATGGAACACCATCGCGTCGGGCGCCTCGGCCGGGATGCCGGCGATGCGGTCGCCCTTGCGCGGCGCTTCGGGATAGCCGTGCGCCGCGAGCACCACGCCCAGCGCCACACGCCGGTCCCACTGCAGCTCGACCTGGTCCAGCGTGCCGTCGGTGGCATGCCAGAACACCTCGAACAGGTCGGACTTGAGCCGCATCATGATCGGCTGCGTTTCGGGGTCGCCCATGCGGCAGTTGAATTCGAGCGTCTTGGGCTGGCCGGCCGCGTCGATCATCAGGCCGGCGTACAGGAAGCCGGTGAACGGGATGCCGTCCTTCTCCATGCCGCGGATGGTCGGCAGGATGATCTCGCGCATCGCCTTGGCATGCACCTCGGCCGTCACCACCGGTGCTGGCGAATACGCGCCCATGCCGCCAGTGTTCGGGCCTTCGTCGCCGTCGAGCAGGCGCTTGTGGTCCTGGCTGGTGGCCAGGGCGGCGACGTTCTTGCCGTCGCACATGACGATGAAGCTGGCCTCTTCGCCCTGGAGAAATTCCTCGATGACCACCCGCGCGCCGCCCGCGTTGTGCGCCACGCCGAACTTGTTGTCGACCAGCATGAAGTCGATGGCGTCATGCGCTTCCTGCGCGCTCATGGCCACCACCACGCCCTTGCCGGCCGCCAGGCCGTCGGCCTTGACGACGATCGGCGCGCCCTTGGCGTCGACATAGGCATGGGCCGCGGCCGCGTCGGTGAAGGCCTCGTACTCGGCCGTCGGGATCTTGTGGCGCTTCATGAACGCCTTGGAGAAGGCCTTGGAGCTTTCGAGCTGCGCGGCCGCCTGCGTGGGGCCGAAGATGCGCAGGCCGTGCGCGCGGAACTCGTCGACCACGCCAGCCGCCAGAGGGCCTTCGGGGCCGACCACCGTCAACGCGATCTTTTCCTTCTGCGCCCACTCGCGCAGCGCGACCGGGTCGGTGAGGTTCACCGTCTCGAAGCGCTTGTCGGTCGCCGTGCCGCCATTGCCCGGCGCCACGTAGAGCTTGGAGACGCGTTCGGACTGCGACAGGCGCCAGGCCAGGGCGTGTTCGCGGCCGCCGCCGCCGATCACAAGGGTCTTCATTCGGAGATCACCGCGTTGTGGAATACGTCCTGCACGTCATCGAGGTCCTCAATGATGTCCAGCAGCTTCTGCATCTTCGCGCCCTCCTCGCCCGACAGCTCGATGGTGTTCTCGGCCCGCATCGTGACTTCGGCCATGTCCGGCGTGAGGCCAGCCGCTTCGAGCGCGTTTTTCACGGCTTCGAAGTCGGCGACGGCGGTCAGCACCTCGATGGCACCATCCTCGTCGGTCACCACGTCCTCGGCGCCGGCCTCGAGCGCAACTTCCATCACCTTGTCTTCATCGGTGCCGGGCGCGAAGACGAACTGCCCGCAATGCTTGAACTGGAAGGCCACCGAGCCTTCGGTGCCCATGTTCCCGCCGTGCTTGGAGAAGGCGTGGCGCACCTCGGCCACCGTGCGCACCCGGTTGTCGGTCATGGTGTCGACGATGATCGCCGCGCCGCCGAAGCCGTACCCTTCGTAACGAATTTCTTCGTAATTGACGCCTTCGAGGTTGCCGGTGGCCTTGTCGATGTTGCGCTTGACGGTGTCGATCGGCAGGTTGACCGCCTTGGCCTTCTCGACCGCCAGCCGCAGCCGCGGGTTGGCGCTCAGGTCGGCACCGCCGGCGCGGGCGGCCACGGTGATTTCACGGATCGCACGGGTCCAGAGCTTGCCGCGCTTCTCGTCCTGCCGGCCCTTCCGGTGCTGAATGTTTGCCCATTTGCTGTGTCCGGCCATGGCTTTCTTCTCTCGCTGTCGTGTGTTGTCAAAGCAGCGGTGAGTTTACTGTCCGGCGCACACAACGCCCGGCCACATCGGGCCAAGCGAGCGCACGCTTTTGGGGATAATCCGCCGATGACGCCATTGCCCTCGACCGCCCCTGCCGACCCGGCATTGCTCCCGCCCCACGCGCCGCTGCCGCTCTACTACGGGAACGAGGACGAACACCAGGCCTTCCTGCGTCGCATCTTCGACGACACGGCCCCCGATTACGACCGCATCGAGCGCGTGCTGGCCTTCGGCTCCGGCCCCTGGTACCGCCGCAGCGCCCTGCAGCGCGCTGGCCTGCACACGGGCATGGAAGTGCTGGACGTCGGCATCGGCACCGGCCTGGTGGCGCGCGAGGCCCTGCGCCTCATCGGCTCGACCGGCCGCCTGGTCGGCGTCGACCCGAGCGCCGGCATGATGAAGGAGATCGACCTGCCTGGCGTCGAGCTGGTCCAGGGCAAGGCCGAGGCCTTGCCGCGGACCGACGCCAGCAGCGATTTCGTGAGCATGGGCTACGCGCTGCGCCACATCAGCGACGTCGCGGCCGCCTTCGGCGAATTCCATCGTGTGCTCAAACCGGGCGGCCGGGTGCTGGTGCTCGAGATCAGCAAGCCGCGCGGCCGCATCGGCACCGCGCTGCTCAAGGCCTACATGCGTGCCGTGGTGCCGCTCATCGCCCGCTTCATCGGCAAGCGCAACGACACGGCCGAACTGTGGCGCTACTACTGGGACACGATCGAGGCCTGCATCCCGCCCGAACAGGTGATGCAGGCGCTGCGCGATGCCGGCTTCAGCGACGTGCGCCGGCATGTCGAGCTGGGCGTGTTCTCCGAGTACACCGCCGTCAAGCCCGCATGAACCCGAGCACCAGCGCACCCATC